>NZ_CP075338.1:2727438-3030486 GCF_023278365.1 Epilithonimonas zeae
CTAGCAGGCGTTCGCCCTTCTATTGAAAGACCTTTGGACTATGAAGCGGTAAATATTCGTGGGACTCAGAATCTTTGGGAATTGTGTAAAGAATTCGGAGTTAAAAAATTCATTTGCGCTTCATCTTCAAGCGTTTATGGAAATAAAGAAAAAATCCCGTTTTCCGAATCTGACAATGTAGATAATCCAATTTCGCCTTATGCAGCAACTAAAAAAGCTGGTGAGATTTTGGGTCACGTTTATCATCATCTTTATAATATGGATATGATTCAGCTTAGGTTTTTTACAGTTTACGGACCAAGACAAAGACCCGATTTGGCAATTCACAAATTCACGAAACTGATTTTTGAAAACAAAGAAATCCCTTTCTATGGCGATGGTTCTACTGCCAGAGATTATACTTTTATTGATGATATTATTGATGGAGTTCTTAAGTCCATCAATTACCTCGAGAATAATAATGATGTTTATGAGATTGTAAATCTTGGGGAAAGTGAAGTAATCACGTTGAATGAAATGGTTTCAACATTAGAAAATGCAATTGGCAAAAAAGCAGTCAGAAAAAATCTGCCAATGCAAGCCGGAGATGTCATAAAAACCAATGCGGACATCACAAAAGCCAAGTCTCTGATTGGCTATAATCCGACAACAAACTTCCAAAATGGCACAAAAAAATTTGTGGAATGGTTTTTGGGAAATCGGCAATAACAGATCTCTGATAAGAGAAATTTTGGAAATAAGATGAATTTATTTTTAAATATTATTGAAAATCAGTAGAAATATGTATAAAGTATCACCTAATTTTTTACTTTTGCAAAAATTTTAAATTATGTATTGGACATTAGAATTAGCTTCATATTTAAGCGATGCACCTTGGCCGATGACCAAGGCAGAATTAATTGACTACGCCATCAGAACAGGAGCACCGATGGAAGTTGTAGAAAACCTTCAGGCTATTGAGGACGAAGGAGAAATCTATGACGCTATCGACGAAATCTGGAGTGACTATCCTACAGATGAGGATTATCTTTGGAACGAAGACGAATATTAATTCGTTTTTGGCTTTGGGCTATTAGCCTTTTGCCAATTTTTTTTAATATAAATTAAGCTGTTAGTCAAAAGCTAATAGCCAACCGCAAATAGCAAATTATGAGTTTTTTAAATACCGTTCTTAAAAGTTTTTTGGGAGACAAAAATGCAAAAGATCTTAAAGAAGTAAAAAAAGTTGTCGCAAAAATAAAAACAATAGAACCTGGCATCCAATCGTTATCTGATGATGGTTTGAGAGATAAAACTGCAGAATTTAAGGAAAAAATAAAATCTGCAACGGCTAAGTTTACAACCCAAATAGACGACATAAAAGAGCAAATAAAAAACTCAACCAACGTTGACGAAAAAGAAGCACTTTTCAACAAAATAGAAGGTCTTAAAAAAGATTCTTATGAGGTTGAAGAAAAAGTTCTTAATGAGATTCTTCCGGAAGCTTTTGCTTTAGTGAAAGAAACTTCAAGACGTTTGGCTCAAAATGGAGAGATTCGTGTTAAAGCGACAGATAAAGATCGTGAATTAGCAGCTACAAAAGATTTCGTTTCTCTGGATGGCGACATTGCTGTCTGGAAAAATTCTTGGGATGCAGCCGGAACACCTGTAGTTTGGGATATGGTTCATTACGACACGCAGTTTATTGGTGGGGTTGTATTACACTCAGGAAAAATTGCAGAAATGGCGACTGGTGAAGGTAAAACCTTGGTAGGTACTTTACCAATTTATCTTAATGCACTTCCAGAAAGAGGAGTTCACGTGGTAACGGTCAACGACTATTTGGCGAAACGTGACTCGGCTTGGATGGGTCCATTGTACCAATTCCACGGATTGACGATTGATTGTATCGATCTTCATCAGCCTAACTCAGATGCCAGAAGAAAAGCATATCAGGCAAGTATCACTTACGGAACGAATAACGAGTTCGGTTTCGATTATCTGAGAGATAATATGGTAACCAATCCTACTGAATTAGTTCAGGGAGAATTGAATTTTGCCATTGTCGATGAGGTTGATTCGGTTTTGATTGATGATGCAAGAACACCTTTAATTATTTCTGGTCCAGTTCCTCAAGGTGACAGACAGGAATATGATGTTCTTAAACCTTCTATCGACAGAATCGTTGAAGTTCAGAAAAAAACAGTTTCTGGTATTTTTAATGAAGCTAAAAAACTAATCGCCAACGGAAATACCAAAGAAGGTGGTTTCAAATTGCTTCAGGCTTACAGAGGTCTTCCAAAAAACAGACAATTGATCAAGTTCTTGTCAGAAAGTGGAAACCGAGCATTACTTCAGAAAGTTGAAGGTCAATATATGGCGGATAACAACCGTGATATGCCAATCGTAGATAAGGATCTTTATTTTGTAATCGATGAGAAAAATAACCAAATCGATTTGACGGATAAGGGTGTAGAATATATGTCTGCGGGTAATGAGGATCAACAATTCTTTGTTTTGACAGATATCGGGACAGAAATTGCTGACATCGAAAAGAAAAATCTTTCCAAGGAAGAAGAATTTGCTGCGAAAGAAGAATTATACAGAGAGTTTGCTGTAAAATCTGAGCGTATTCACACAATGAATCAATTGCTTAAAGCTTATACATTATTTGAAAAAGATGATGAGTATGTGGTAATTGATGGAGAAGTGAAAATCGTGGATGAACAGACGGGTCGTATTATGGACGGTCGTCGTTATTCGGACGGACTTCACCAAGCGATTGAAGCTAAGGAAAATGTAAAAATCGAAGCGGCAACTCAAACATTTGCGACGATTACTTTACAAAACTACTTCCGTATGTACAACAAGTTGGCAGGTATGACTGGTACAGCGGAAACTGAAGCTGGAGAATTCTGGCAGATTTATAAATTGGATGTTGTGGTAATTCCTACCAATAGACCAATCCAAAGAGATGACAGACAAGATTTGGTTTTCAAAACCAATCGTGAAAAATACAATGCAGTAATTGAAGAAATCGAGAGATTGACCTCAGCAGGAAGACCTGTTTTGGTTGGTACAACTTCGGTTGAGATTTCTCAGTTATTATCAAAAGCATTAAGTTTAAGAAAAATCCAACACCAAGTTCTGAATGCAAAGCTTCATAAAAAAGAAGCAGAAATTGTAGCAGGAGCAGGTGGACCTGGCGTTGTAACCATTGCAACGAATATGGCTGGTAGAGGTACCGATATCAAACTGAAAGCTGAAGTTAAAGATGCCGGAGGTTTAGCAATTATCGGAACAGAAAGACACGATTCTCGTCGTGTTGACAGACAGTTGAGAGGTAGAGCTGGTCGTCAGGGAGATCCGGGAAGTTCTCAGTTCTATGTTTCCCTTGAAGATAACTTGATGCGTCTTTTCGGTTCGGAAAGAATTGCTAAGATGATGGACAGAATGGGTCATAAGGAAGGTGAAGTGATTCAGCATTCTATGATTTCCAAATCTATCGAAAGAGCTCAGAAAAAAGTTGAAGAGAATAACTTCGGTGTTAGAAAAAGATTGCTGGAGTATGATGATGTAATGAACAAACAGCGTGACGTTATCTACAAACGTAGAAAGAACGCTTTGTTCGGAGATCACCTGAAGTATGATATCGTCAATATGATTTACGATACTGCTGCTGCAATTGTTTCTTCAGCTAAAGCAGTTGGAAATTACAAAGATTTTGAATTCGAAATCATCAAGCATTTCACAATGGAGTCGCCGGTGAGTGAATCAGAATTTGGAAGTTTACAAATCCCTGCGCTTACAGATAAAGTATTCAAAGCTGCTAAAGAAGATTATGACTTAAGGTTGAATCTTCTGAAAGAAAACGCCTATCCAATTATCGAGAATGTTTATCTTAACCAAGGTTCTATGTTCAAGATGATCCAGGTTCCTTTCACAGATGGCATCAAAACAATGACTATTGTTACAGATTTGAAAGAGGCTTACGAAACCAAATGTGAATCATTGATCACAGATTTCGAGAAAAACATTTCATTAGCAATCATCGACGAAAACTGGAAAACACACTTAAGAGAAATGGATGATTTGAGACGTTCTTCCCAGGGTGCAGTTTACGAGCAAAAAGATCCATTGGTAATTTATAAACAAGAATCTTTCTATTTGTTCAGTGAAATGGTTGACAAAGTCAATAAAGAAATTGTATCGTTCTTGTATAAAGGTGAAATCCCTGCTTAGGAAAAGATTTAAACTATAAACAAAATAATCCTGTTGAGAAATCAATGGGATTTTTTATTTGGACTAATTCTTAATAATCTGATAAAAATCACAATTATTGTTAATTTAGAACAATTAAAAATAATATCTTTGCAAAAAATTATTCCCTTAATGAAGAAACTAATTGTGAGTGCTGTGGTCTTAACTTCCACTTTTGCTTATGCTCAGGAAAATGATACGATTAATAAAGCCAATGATATAGATGAAGTTGTGGTTCACGGTTATATCACCAGAGACAGAGAATCTGTGAATAAGATGCCTTTGAAGGAAATCGAAAACCCTCAGGTTTACAATACGGTTAATAAAAATGTTATTGCAGAGCAGGTTGTTACGAACTTCAATGATGCTCTTAAAAACGTGACTGGTATTGCAAGATTGTGGGAATCTACTGGTAGAGGAAATGATGGTGGGGAATATTACACAATGAGAGGTTTCTCTCTTCAGCCAACTTTGGTTAATGGAATGCCAAGTTTAAGTAATGGAACGCTTGATCCTGCAGGAATTGAAACTATCGAAGCTATCAAAGGGCCATCTGGAACTCTATATGGTGGAAGTGTGATTTCTTATGGGGGATTAATTAATGTAATCACTAAAAAACCATATAATTACTTCGGTGGAGAAGTGAATTATATTAATGGAAGTTATGGTCTCAACAGAATTAGTGCTGATGTTAATACGCCATTAAGCAAAAATCTATTTGCAAGAGTGAATGCTGCTTATCAGAAAAACAACACTTTCCAGGATGCTGGTTTTAACGAATCTTTCTACATTTCTCCTTCTGTGAAATTTGTTGCTAATGATAGATTAACGTTTTTTATCAATACAGAAATCAAATCAGGAGAATCTTCCAACGCTCCAATGGTTTTCTTGAATAGATATTTTGATCTTTCTTATCATTCTATTGGAATCTTTAAAGAAAACTATAAAAAATCATATACCAGCGATGATTTAACAATCAACAACAATTCTTTTAATCTACAGGCAACTGCCAACTATAAAATATCCGATAACTGGACATCAAAAACAATTGTTTCTAGAAGCAATACAAAAAGTAAAGGGTACTACCAATATTTGTGGGATCAATCTAACGGCAAAGATTTTCAAAGATATATTGCTAATATCAATGGAGAAACCAATACAACAGGAATCCAACAAAACATTAATGGTAGCTTTAACATTGGTAATCTTAAAAACAAATTATTGATTGGTTTAGATTATTTCCAACAAAATTTTATCCAAGGAGGTACAAACTATGCGGAATATGGAATGGTTGATATTGTCAGCCAAAGCGATACGATGGCTGGATATTTATCACAATCTGGCGTAGATTCTGTACTAAAAGATGCAAAACAATTACCTAGTAATGCAGAATCGAAAATCTACAGTGCTTATGTTTCTGATGTTGTAAATATTCTTCCTAACTTATCTGCAATGTTAAGTCTACGTGCTGATCATTTCACAGGAAGAGTTCTATATGCAACCACGGATTCAAAAGCAAAAACAACATTTTCTCCTAAATTTGGATTAGTTTATCAGCCTATTCAGGACAAGGTTTCAGTCTTTGGTAATTATATGAATGGATTCCAATACGTTGGTCCTCAAAATATAACAGATGCTAGCGGACAACCAACAAATGAATTTATATATTTTGATCCAGAGCACGCAAATCAATGGGAAATTGGAACTAAAGCAAATTTAGCCGGTGACAAATTCTCTATTACTGCAAGTTATTACGATATCAATGTAAAAAACAAGGTAATGGGTAATGGTGTAGGTACTACTCAAGGAGGAGAAGTAGATAGTAAAGGTTTTGAAGTAAGTGTTTTAGGAAGTCCAATTCCTGGAATGAACTTGATTGCGGGGTACAGTTATAATGATAGTAATGTTGTAAAAGGAGACGAAGGATATCCTGGCAACAGAACGGAAGAAGCGGGGCCTAAAAACTTGATCAATTTCTGGGGAACTTATAAAATCCAAAAAGGATCTCTCGAAAATTTTGGAATTGGTTTCGGTGGTAATTCTGCCAGCAGATTTTATACACTAAACCGAGGAAACATTGGTGCTTTCCCACTTCCGAGCTACATCATTATGAATGCTTCACTTTCTTATACAGAAAGTAAATACAGCATCATCCTGAAATTAGATAACATTGCCAACAAGAAGTATTTCTCTGGTTGGTCAACAGTTACACCGCAGAGACTTAGAACTCTATCTCTAAGCCTGAATTACAAATTCTAAAACAATAAAAGGCTAAGTTTGCAACTTGGCTTTTTAGATATTTATGAAGAAAAAACATCATCATAAGAAGAAACCTGGGTTCTTTAAAAAATGGTCAGCCAAACTACATTTGTGGTTTGGCTTATCCATTGGTATCCTGATATTTATTATTTCGATTACAGGAGCTCTTTATGTTTTCAAGGACGAGATAGAAAACTTTAGCCGTAAAGAATACATCTATCATAACGAACAAAATATCGAGTCCAAAAAAGTCATTCCGATTCGCGAATTGGAGAAACTGGTAGATCAACAAACCAAAGAAAAATATCCAATCCACTGGGTCAATGTTCCGATTGATAAAAAAATGTCTTATCAGTTCTATTGGTATGAGCATCAGCCGGATCAATGGAATTATTTTGATGAATTTCCGATTTACAAATTGGCTTACGTTAATCCATACAACGGAAAAGTTCTGCAGGTTTATGATGAGAAAAACGGATTCTTTGCCATTGTAAAGTCCATCCACTGGAGTTTTCTTTTGAAACAGGACTGGGGAACTTATGTTGTGGGGATTCCGGTCGTTATCTTTTTGATAATGTTAATTAGCGGAATTATACTTTGGTGGCCAAAAAATAAACCCGCAAGAAAACAACGCTTCAAATTCCAATGGAAAGACACCACACAATGGAAAAGAAAAAATTACGACCTTCATAACATCCTTGGCTTCTATTCTTCAATTTTCGCATTGATTCTCACAATTACAGGATTATTCTACGCATTTTTCGTCGTTCAGGCAATGATTTATTTTGTATTTTCAGGAGGAGAAACAGCTTATCCGGATTTTTCAAAAATCACGACCAAAGCACCAATTGAAATGAGAACCGACAAAACATTGGATAAAATTTCCGATAAAGTGATTGAGCTTTATCCTGATGCGTTTGCTTTTTCTTTGGACTTAGGACATCCGCATATTGATGATCACGAGCATCCACATTTCGAAGTTTATGTGAAACATCTTTCTTATTCTTATCACAAAAGCAGTAGTTTGATTTTTGATGAGAATTCTGGAGAGCTATTACACAGACACGATCCAAAAGATAAAAATTTTGGAGAAAAAGTTGTCGGTGCTAATTACGACATTCATGTTGGTGCTATATTAGGCTTGCCAACTAAAATTATTGCATTCATTGTAAGTTTGATTATTGCATCGATGCCAATTACAGGATTTATGATTTGGTGGGGAAGAAGAAAGAAAACACAAACAAAATAATTGATATTAAAACCTGAATTAAATCATTCGGGTTTTTTATTAAATTTAATTCATACTATTTTAGTATAGATTATTTATTTTCTACATTTGCTCATTAATTTTAAACTATGAGCAGACCTTCGACTTTTTTGAGAAAGGCAATTTTTGTATTTCTTATTTTGTCATTCACATTTTCTTTTGCACAAAATTCTATCTACGGGAAAATTCTTGACAGTATTAATAACAAATCTATCAGCGGTGTAAAAATATCATCGAAAACAGATAAAAATCTATCGATACAAACTGACCAAAATGGAAACTTTGTTTTGAATAATATCGATTCATTTCCTTTCGAATTAAAAATCCAGAAAAAAAGTTTCGAAACAAGATTCGTATCAATAAAAGAAATACCTACAGATACTTTATTCATAAAACTTCTTCCAAATGATGTTGTAATCACAGAAGTTGTTGTAACGGCAAGAAGAAGAGAAGAGACTGCACAGCAAGTTCCGATTCCTATCAATGTAATATCAGGGAAAAAAGCGGAAGAAACGGGCGCTTTCAATGTCAATCGATTGAAAGAATTTGTTCCATCTGTTCAATTTTACAGCTCAACGCCTAGAAACACAAGTCTCAGCATCCGAGGTTTGGGTTCTACTTATGGTTTAACCAATGACGGGCTCGACCCTGGTGTAGGATTTTATGTTGACGGCGTTTATTATGCAAGACCAGCGGCTACAACTTTGGATTTTGTCGATATAGAAAGAATCGAAGTTTTGCGAGGTCCGCAGGGAACTTTGTTTGGAAAAAATACAACTGCAGGAACTTTCAATGTTACGACAAAACAGCCAAGTTTTACAACTGGAGGAACAGCTGAAATCAGTTATGGAAATTATGGTTTCATTCAGGCAAAAACTTCTGTAACTGGAGCAATTACGGATAAATTTGCGAACAGGTTTTCTGCATCAGGAACTCACAGAGACGGAACAACTTATAATTCAAGAACCAATCAGGAGCTTAATGATATTAATTCAATCGCTATCCGAGACCAATTGTTATACAAGCCGAATGAAAACCTGAAATTCATTCTAACTGGAGATTACAATAGATTAAGAGCCAACGGATATGCGCAGGTCATTGCCGGAGTTGTGACGACCAAAAGAGCGGCTTACAGACAATTCAATAATATTATTTCTGACCTTGGTTATACTTTGCCAAAGATTGACCCCTTCAATAGAACAGTTGATACAGACACGCCTTGGAAAGCTGAACAAGATATGGGCGGACTTTCTTTGAATGTTGAATATAATCTCGGAAAAGGAAAAATTACTTCCACCTCAGCCTGGAGATTCTGGAATTGGAATCCTTCAAATGATAGAGATTTCACAGGACTTGCAGCTTTGGCAAAATCACAGGCACCGAGTAAACATCAGCAATGGAGTCAGGAAATCCGCTGGTCTGGAAACTTCAATGAAAAATTGAGCGGTGTTTTTGGAGTGTTTGGAATTTGGCAAAGATTAAGAGCCGATAAAGATGGACAAATCGAGGAAGCAGGAAAAGACCAATGGCGATTTTCACAGAATACAATAAGTTCTCTTTGGCAGACTGCAGGACTGTTAGATGGCTATGGAATCAAGTCTTATCCAAGTCTCAATTCCTTCAGTGGAGCAGTGTTTGGATAACTGGATTGGGCTTTTACCGAAAAATTTAGTTTGCTTCCCGGAATCAGAATTAATTATGATAAAAAAGAAATCGATTTTAAAAGAATCATTTACGGAGGATTGGAAATTTCTGATGATAATCCTGACAAAGAAGCATTGCAAGCAATTAAAAATTCAGTTTATAGTAATCAGGAATTCAACGCTTCAATTGATGACACCAATTTTTCTGGACAATTGACTTTAGCTTATAAACCAACTAAAAATTATAATCTTTTTGGAACTTTCTCAACTGGCTTTAAACCCGTTGGACTTAATCTAGGAGGTCTTCCCACGGACAACGGAAGAGTAATGACAGAACTTGCAGTTGTAAAACCAGAAAGAATTCTACACTATGAAATCGGGCTTAAATCTCAACCTCTTAAAAATTTGATTTTCAATTTAACGGTTTATAATTCTGATATCAAGGATTATCAAATACAAGTTCAGGCAGAAAGTTTGCAACTTAACAGAGGTTATCTTGCCAATGCACAAAAAGTACAAGTTCGAGGCATTGAAACTGATATTTCTTATACATTCAACAACTTTTATTTCTTCACGAATCTAGCTTACACAGAAGCGATTTATAAAAAATTCACCAATGCACCACCAGCTTTGGAAGACACAGGCGGTGCGAATTATGTTGATATTTCAGGCGGCGTTTTGCCTGGTGTTTCAAAATGGGCAGGTTCAACAGGAGGAGAATTTAATTTTGCTGGAAAATTCTTGAAATATGAAGGAGATTATTTCTTTGCTTTGGACAGTTATTATCGTTCAACTTTTTCATCCAGTCCGACTCCGTCTAAGTTTATGAATGTTGCCGGATATGCTTTATTCAACACAAGATTTGGTTTCCGAGTGAGACAAGGTGTTACAACATATATTTGGGTAAGAAATATTTTTAACAGAGATTATTTTGAGCAATTGCTTCCGGGAGCTGGGAACGCTGGACATTACGCTGGCGTTTTGGGAGACCCGAGAACTTTTGGATTAACGATAAAAGTCAGTTTCTAATTTTAAAATTAAATTAATATTTATCACATATTACATTGATTTTACCTAAATTTAGGGTCTTAAAAAATTAAAAATCGATGTCATTAATTGATCTATCCAAACAAATAGCAATCGGAATTGATATTGGCGGAACTAATACCAAATTCGGTTTGGTCAATCACCGTGGAGAAATTCTTGCTAAAGGAAGTATAAAAACTGAAGATTATAAACAAGTAGAGGATTTTATAGATGCTTTATACACCAATATCAAACCTCTAATAGATGAGGTTTCCGGCAGCGCCACTCTGGATGGTATTGGCGTTGGAGCACCTAATGCAAATTACTTCAAAGGTACAATAGAACTGGCTCCCAATCTTCCTTGGAAAGGTGTAGTTCCCTTTGCAGATTTGATGAAAGCCAAATTCGGAGTTCCGTGTAAAATGACAAATGATGCTAATGCAGCAGCGCTTGGAGAAATGATGTTTGGTGCAGCAAGAGGGATGAAAGATTTTATAATGATTACGCTTGGAACAGGTGTTGGAAGTGGAATCATCAGTGGAGGAAATCTGATTTATGGTCACGATGGATTTGCTGGCGAACTAGGACATACGATTGTAAAACCGGGCGGAAGAAAGCACTGGAGCACAGGTTCTGAAGGAAGTCTTGAGGCTTATGCTTCTGCAACAGGAATTGCCATTACGGCAAAGAAATTCCGTGCTGAGTTTCCAGATTCTATGCTGAATCAATACCCTGAAGATGCCATCAATTCTAAAACTGTTTTCGAATGTGCAGAGAAAGGTGACCCAACCGCGATTGAGGTTTTCAGATATACAGGACAAAAATTAGGTGAAGCTTTGGCTAATTTTGTGATGTTCTCTTCTCCGGAAGCGATATTGCTATTTGGTGGAGTAATTAAGGCTGGAGACTTTCTACTAAAACCAGCCAAATTGCATATGGAAAGAAACCTGCTTCCTATTTTTCGCTCAAAAGTAAAATTAGTTTTCAGCGAGTTGGACGAGGCAGACGCAGCTATACTCGGAGCTAGTGCTCTGGTATGGGAAAATAATAAATAATTGATATTAAGAATCCTTTGGACTTTCATATTTATTAATAGGAATAATTTTTGCTATTAAGATGTAGGAAAATCAAAGGATTTTTCTTTTCGAAGAATGACTCGTTATTTATTAATCATCTTATGTTTTTTCCTCGTCAACTGTAATGGACAGGAGAAAAAATCAAAACCCTTAACAAATCAAAAAATGGATAAGAACAATTTGGAATATGCCACTTTGGCAGGCGGATGTTTTTGGTGTGTAGAAAGTTGTTTTCATATGCTGAAAGGCGTAGAATCTGTAACTTCTGGTTATTCCGGAGGTCACAAGGATAACCCAACTTATGAAGAAGTTTGTACTGGAACTACCGGACACGCAGAAGTGGTAGAAATTGCATTTGACCCAAAGATTATTTCTTTCAAACAACTGCTGGAAGTATTCTGGTTCCTTCATAACCCTACGACGCTTAACAGACAAGGAAATGATATCGGAACGCAATACAGATCATCAATTTTCTATCATTCTGAGAAACAAAAACAAGAAGCAGAAGAGTCTATGAAAGAGTCCGAAGCAAAACAGGAATGGAACGGAAAATATGTAACGGAGATTGTTCCTTTCAAAAAATTCTGGCCTGCGGAAGCTTACCATCAAGGTTATTATAATGCCAACCCAACTCAGCCATATTGCAGTGCTGTTGTTGGACCAAAAATCCAAAAGTTCAAAAAACATTTTGGAGAAATGGGTTGGCTAAACGAAAAAGCGGAGAATTAATCTCCGCTTTTTTTATTTCAAATTTTTATTTTGTTTTCCATTCCTGGTTGCGTTTATCTTCCGAACGTTTTTGACCATTATCAATATTATACGCTAAACCAATTCCTAAGGTTTGCTTCAACTGTGTTTTCTTGATTTGATTATGATCATACAATAGATCCAAAGTAACGTTGGTCGATATATACTTATTGACTTTCATATTCAGAATTCCGGAATAGGACAAAACAAGCCTTTCGGGGTGATCCAGATAATTAGAAAAAACCGAAGCATTGTTTTGCAATGTAATATTTTCCATCAACTTTACTTTGTACTGCGCCGTTCCCAAGAAACCAAATTGGAACAGCATAGAATCGCCATCATTCTTCAGTCCATAATTCCCTGCCCATTGCAAATCTTTATCCAGAACAAAAGTGAATCTTGCGTTGGCCGGTCGTAATGTCATTGTAAAATTATCGCTGGGTTTATAAGTAAAACCTGCTCCCAGATTAACATAACCAGGAGACATGAAATTCGATATTTTAGAAGCTTCCGGATTATTGCCGTCTTCATAACCTGGCGCGAATTGGGAAATCAATCCAGCACCAACTGAAGCATACCAACTTCCCGAAAGTTTACGGCCGTAATTGGTAGAAAGATTAATCACATCCTGCGTTTTCCGGTTTCCTACACCTTGGGTATTATTCATCCCATAACCAAGAATAATGAGATTTTCCCAAAGATCTTTGTCCTTCTCATAAGTCATATTATAATTGACTCCAGCTTGCCAACCAATATTATTGGCACCACCGGCAACCCAATTGGAAAATGCCGATTGATTGAGCATCAATGTATTTTGTCCAACGATAGACCAAGCTTTGGTAGAATCTTGCACGGGCTGTTCTTGTGCATAGGAACTCAAGGCCCATAAAAGGCTTACTGATAATAGAACTTTCTTCATATTTATTTGTTTTTGGTTAAACAAATATAATAAAATAGAAGAATGATTAGTTAATGAACGGCTTTATAACACCTGTATTGCTATCTCTGTCAACCTTATAACCCAGATTATAAGTAACGCCAACTCCTAACGTTTGCTTTCTTTGGACTTTCTGAATCTGGTCGTGATCATACATTACGTCTATCGTTACAGAAGTCGTAATATACTTGTTGAATTTTAGATTAAGAGCGCCACTGTAATTGATATCAACTCTTTCCGAATGTTCCAGATAATTACTGAAGAAATTGATTTGGTTTACATAGGTTGCATCTTTGAAAAGTTTAATCTTATAAAGAACATTCACCATTGTACCAACCTCAGCTCTCATACTTTGCCCGTCTCTTTCCAAACCATAGTTACCTTTGGTTTGAAGTTTTTTATCCAATACAAAAGTGAATTTCCCATTCAAAGGACGAACAATCAGCTGGAAATTTTCATTGGGGTTATATGAAAGACCAATACCTAGGTTAAGGTAGCCTGGCGCCATAAATTTAGAAATTCTGTTATCATAAACAGGATCTGGTGTTGCAGAATAATTGAATCCCGGCGTGAATTGTGACAGAAACTGAAAACCGGTTGACAAATAATAATGCTGCGCTAACTCATACCCGTAATTGGTCATAATATTGATGTAATCATCTGTTTTTCTGGTAGATTGACCTGTAGACGAAACAAAACCATAACCTAGCTGGATATTATTATCGAGATAATGTTTATCTTTTTTATAGACAATATTATAATTCACTTTTCCGATGACACCAATGTTGTTATTTCCTCCAGCGTACCAATTGGCAAATGATGACTGGTTGAAAACTAAAGTATTTTGCCCGAATATAAACCAACGTTTCAATGTAGGTAAAGTCAAAATAGATGATGGTGTTAGCGGGCTTGCATCATTGTTAGGAACAATCACAACGCTATTATTGATTTGCACCTCGTCTCTTTTCAAAGATTTTATATCAATAATCCTTGGATTGGAAAGGCTGTCAAGATCTATAGATGTAGAGTCCCATTTTTTTCGACCGATGGAGTCGATGATTTTCTGATAATCAGTCACCTGTGCATTAAAGAAAACGCCCAACATTAGGACAAACAACACCAATACCTTTTTCATTAATATCTAAATTTTAAACAAAAATAATAAAACTAAATTTCTAATAATCTGACTTTATAACCAAATTCACATTTATTGACCTGTTTTTTACAGACAAAATTACCTTTTTTCAAAATTGGCTGTAAAATTGAGAATGTAAAATCAATGTTTTTAAAATCCTTCAATTTGCGATCTATTTTAGTACCAATTATTATGTTGGTTCTGATGTGGAGTTTTTTCCTGTTACAAAACATTGGATTTTTCCAAGGTTGTAATGGCGCTTTGATTCCTCTGATGCCGGAAGGACTGAAAGGTGTTCTCCTCGCGCCACTTCTGCACGGAAGCCTGGATCACATTATCGGAAACTCTATGCCGATTGCGATTCTCTTATTTTTACTTTTCGAATTTTATTCCAAAATAGCATTCCGTGTTTTCTTCATTGGCTGGATTGCAGCAGGATTATTGGTTTGGATGTTGCCGCCAATCGATATTACTACCGGAGAATGGAACTACAGTTGTATTATTGGAGCCAGCGGGTTGGTTTATATGTTGGCATTTTTCATTTTTTTCAGTGGTGTTTTCCGTTGGAATATGAAATTACTGACCATTTCTATGGTTGTCGCTTTGTATTACGGAAGTTTGATTTGGGGAATTTTTCCAGAAGAATTTTTCTCTAATCTGGAAGAGCCGAGCAGAATCAGTTGGCAGTCACACTTAGCAGGAAGTATAACCGGCGTTATATTGGCTGTTATTTTCAGAAAAATTGGCGATAAAAAAAAGAAATACATCTGGGAATTTCCTAATTATTATAACGAAAAGGATGATAAAATCTGGCAAGAATATATGACCAATCATCCCGAAGATTTTGAAGAATTACCTCAACTAAAACAAGAATCTATTTGGGATTATCTGGATGAAATTCGGAAAAGAGAAAAATAATTCTTAATTTGGTCATAACACAAATGACCTATGATTTCCGAAGAATATCTTTACATTCTAGCGCTGAAACAGTGCAAAAACATTGGTAACATCAATCTAAAAAAGCTGATTGCAAATATCGGCTCAGCCAAAAAAGTTTGGGAATCTTCTCCCAAATCTCTTCTTTCTACATCAGGAATTGGTAAACAAACAATTCAGAATATCGGGAATAAAGAATTTCTGCTCATTGCTGAAAAAGAAATTAAACTTTGTGAAAAACAAGGTATTAACATTATTTCTCAAACTCATCAACTCTATCCAAAACATCTTTTGAATTGCGACGATTCTCCCGTGGTTCTATTTTACAAAGGAAACCTGAATCCTGACAGAAATCCAGTTAGTATTGTTGGAACCAGAAAAATGACTTCTTACGGAAAGACTTTTATCCAAGAATTGCTTTCCGGATTATCTGGTTCAAAAGTTTCGACAGTTAGTGGTTTAGCTTTGGGCGTGGATTCCTGCGTTCACGAAGAATCGCTGAAAAATCAAATTCCGACCATTGCTGTTTTAGCACAAGGATTAAGTTCCATTTATCCTGCTAAAAACAAAACTTTAGCCAATAAAATTATAGAAAATGAAGGGGCGCTCATAACCGAATATGCATCGTTCGAAGGAATGGCCAAAGAAAATTTTCTGCAAAGAAATAGAATCATCGCCGGATTCTCTCCCAATCTGATTGTTGTAGAAACGGCTTACGGTGGCGGCTCTGTTACAACTGTTAGTTTTGCCAATCAATACAATCGCGATGTTTTTGCTTTGCCTGGTAAAATCACTGACATTTACAGTCAAGGCTGTAACCAGCTGATTTCTCTTAACAAAGCCGAAACTATTGTCGATATCAATTCATTAATCAAAAACCTGAACTTCATTCCTCAACCGGAATTATTCCCAAAGGAAGAAGTTAAAATTGAAATTGATCCTGAGAAAAAAGATCACCACAAAATTTTGGCAATTATCACAGAAAATAAGACGATTACGCTTGACGAATTAGCTGACAAATCGGGTGTTTTACATCACAAACTTTTGCCAATTCTTCTTGATTTAGAGATATATGGCTACATCAACTGTCTTTCCGGACGTCAATATCAATTAAATTAACAAAACCTACATTTTCGAAAATTGAAGTTATTTAATGTTAAATTCAAATATTGTTAACACAAAAGATGTAATTATACATTATGTAAAAAACTTAATCAATATCATTAAATTTTTAATAAAAATCAAAATATTACTTGCGAAATTCGAAAAAGAATTTAAATTTGTTGTCATAATTGTACAACAATGGAATTATTTAACGTTGAAGAAAAGATTCAGGAGTTTATGGCAAAAATCGAAGCCAAAAACCCTAACGAACCCGAGTTTATCCAAGCTGTAAAAGAAGTTGCGGTAACCGTAATCCCTTTCATCGCTACGAAAAAAGAATATACCGGAATGAAGCTCTTAGAGAGAATGGCAGAACCGGAAAGAGTAATCATCTTCCGTGTGCCTTGGATTGATGATAAAGGAGAAATCCAGGTAAACAGAGGTTTCAGAATCCAAATGAATTCTGCAATCGGGCCTTACAAAGGAGGAATCAGATTCCATCCAACGGTAAATCTTAGCGTATTGAAATTTTTGGCTTTTGAGCAAGTCTTCAAAAATAGTTTGACAACATTGCCAATGGGCGGTGGAAAAGGAGGTTCTGATTTTGATCCTCAAGGAAAATCTGATATGGAAGTTATGCGTTTCTGTCAGGCTTTTATGATGGAGCTTTGCAAACACATCGGTCCGGAAACCGATGTTCCTGCAGGAGATATCGGAGTTGGTGCAAGAGAAATCGGGTACCTTTTCGGAATGTACAAAAAAATCAGAAACGAGTTTACCGGAGTTTTGACTGGTAAAGGTTTGGCTTACGGTGGATCTTTGATCAGACCAGAAGCAACTGGCTATGGCGTTGTTTACTTTGCTGAGCAAATGCTGAAAACAATCAACGAAAAGATTGAAGGTAAAACGGTTGTAGTCTCAGGTTTCGGAAACGTGGCTTGGGGTGTTATCAAAAAAATTAATGACCTTGGTGGAAAAGTAGTGACTATTTCTGGGCCAGACGGTTATATCTATGATAAAGACGGAATCTCTGGAGAAAAAATTGAATACCTTCTTGAACTGAGAGCTAGTGGAAATAACAGGGCTGAGGATTATGCTAAAAAATATCCGGAAGCGCAATTCTTCGCTGGCAAAAGACCTTGGGAAGTAAAATGTGATATTGCTTTCCCTTCTGCAACTCAAAATGAATTAGACCTGGATGATGCAAGAGCATTGGTTGCAAATGGTTGCCTTTGTGTAACCGAAGCAGCGAATATGCCTTCGACTTTAGACGCTATCAATTATTTCTTGGACAACAAAGTACTATTCTCTCCAGGAAAAGCTTCTAACGCTGGTGGTGTAGCTACTTCCGGATTGGAGATGACACAAAACTCTATCAGACTGAACTGGACTTCCGACGAAGTAGATGCAAGACTGAAAGAGATTATGATTGGCATCCACAAAGCTTGTAGAGATTACGGTAAAGAAGAAGATGGTTTTGTGAACTATGTAAAAGGTGCAAACATCGCAGGTTTCGTAAAAGTAGCTGAGGCAATGTTGGCTCAAGGTGTAGTTTAAGCCAATTTCACTTATTATAAATAAAAATGCAACTCAATAATTGAGTTGCATTTTTATTTATTTTTGAAGATTGAATTATAATTACTTAGGCAATCCTCTTTTCAAAGCATAATTGGCTCTTGCGATTGCTTTTTTCTCTTTCCAATTCATATAATTGGCTTTGAAATTTTTCTTCATAAAATTATCAAAACCTCTTTGCACAGTAAGATTCCATAGAGAATGAGCTTTTACAGCCCAGCTTTTGTCCCAAGCTCTTAATGAGATAGAGAAACTTCCGTCCAGATATTTCATCCAGTGCCACCAACCTGTAGGCATAAAAAGTGTATCACCATGTTCCAGGAAACACTCAATTCCTTCTACACCATCCAATGCTGGAAAACTCTTAAAATCAGGATTCTCGATATCATAATCTTCCAAAGCATAGGTTGCGTAAGGAAGCTGATACAATCTCTCTTTCCATTTATAATCAAAAAGCAAAACATGTTTTCTACCGTTAAAATGCGTGTGGAAAATATGCGCCATATCTATGTCATAATGGAGAAAAGTTACAGAACCTTTACCGCCGAAAAACATAGACGGATATTTATCCAAAAATCCACCCATTAACTCTTTAGGAGAAAGATAATCTTTTAGGATTTTCGGAGCGTGCTTTATCGGATCAAAGAAGAAAATCCTAAGATCAGTCGGTTCTCTTTGGATTAGGTCGATATAATCCGCAAACTTCATCTCGGTAGTCGGCGCATTGATTGGAGCCGCAGGATCCGCTTTTGCACTGTCATATAAAGGGACTGTTACATCGCCTACAACTTCCTTTATATAATCCATCGTCCATTTTTGGTAGGCTGGCCAGTTTCTCGCCATATTTTTTATCACGACAGGCTTGCGTGGTTTTAGATACTTTTCCAGAAAATCTTCTTTAGAAATATCGTCTACTATATCAATTGGTTTTAGAATGATTCCCATATTAATGTAATATTAAGGCACAAATTTATTAAATTAATGTTTCCGAAGAGAAAAAACATTTCCTTTATTTATAACAATTACAAATAGTTTAAATCTATGTTATAATTTCTGCTTTATAAATTAATCAGTCATTTAACTTTTAATCTTTTTTACACTCCAAAAAAAACTTTGTAACATTTTGCAATTTTTAATTACTAACTATTTAGTGATACAATTAATAACAATGAGAAAATTATTATCAGTTCTATTTATCCTATCTTTTTCTATGATTGTTTTGGCACAAAAAACAATTTCCGGAGTGATAACCGATGCCGATGGAAAGCCGCTTGCAAGCGCAAGTGTAACAGTGGAAGAACCAGGAAAAAATGCAATCCTAGCATACGGCATTTCCAATGCAAAAGGAGAATACAAAGTTTCCGTCAACTCAGCGGAAGGTAATTTGGATTTAAAAATTAAAGCTTTTAATCAAAAACCAATTACACAAACTATAAAAAACGAAGATCAAAAACTTAACTTCTCAATGGATTCTCAGGCTACAGAAATCCAGGAAGTGAGACTTAAAACAAAACTGATTACCAAAAAAGGCGACACCATTTCATACGACTTAAAGTCTTTTGAAAATAAAAATGACAGAACCTTAGCTGATGTCTTGAAAAAAATCCCTGGGATTGAGGTTAATAAAGATGGAACTGTACTTTATCAAGGTGAAGCGATTAACAAATTCTATGTTAATGGAAAAGACTTGATGGAAGGTGGTTATGGAACAATCAATAACTCTTTACCAAAAGATGCTGTTTCCAAAGTAGAGGTTTTGGAAAATCACCAGCCAGTAAGTATTCTTAGAGATAAAGTTCCTTCTGAACAAGCAGCTCTTAACATCAAGTTAAAAAAATCTGTAACAATGACCGGTCGCGGCGAAATCGGCGTAGGTTTCAGCCCATTACTTTGGAATGTTAAATTAACACCGATGTTTTTTGGACAGAAAAATCAATGGGTTGTTAATTACAAAGCTAATAATAATGGTGAAAGTGTTGAGAATGAAGGAAATCTTTTATCTTTTGGTAGTAGATGGGAAGGCAGAAGAAGTCAAGTATCAGCAAACCGTTGGCTAAATGTAGAACAAGCTCAAACACCAGATTTACCAGAAAAAAGGTATTTATTGAATAATGTTCATTTTTTCTCTGCAAACCTATTAACAAGTCCTTTCAAAAATAAAGAATGGGAACTAAAACTAAATGCTAATTACACCAATAATGCTATTGAAAGAGATTCATATTCTAATGAAATATTAGTTAACGGGTCTAATATAGAAAGAACGATACATAATGATTTCTATACTAATAAAGCTAAAGGGGAAATGATCTTTACAAAGAATGCAAAAAAAGGCTTCTTTAAAAATACTACAACATGGACAGGAATGTGGTCAGATAATCAAGCTGATGCTTTTAACCAAATAAGTGCTGACGAAAACCTTAATGCGCCTACATTTAACTTTACAAACTCTTTAAGCACAATATTGCCTTGGAAGGATAAGTTATTCAATGTAATGAGCTATGTGAGTATCCAGAATGATAGACAAACATTAAGTTCGAGACCAGGAAGATATTCTAGCTTTGTCCCAGACCCATTAAGTACTCCTGAGCAATTTATTCCGAATAGTTTTGAAGCATTACGACAATATATTTCTTTAAAAAGCATCAATACAACTCATTCTGCGTCAGTTGGATTTAGCTACAGAAAATGGACTTTCACACCGGAAGCAGGAATTAGTGTTAATTTCAATTCGATGAAATCAAATCTTAATGGAATTAATGGGAATGAATCTACTTTATATGGTTTAGACTACCAAAATAATATCAATTGGAACGAAGTTCAGCCTTATACACAAGTTGGTGTCAACTACAAATCTCAAAATGTAAACTTGAATCTAACGCTTCCAGTAAACTTCTACGGAATTGATTATAACGATAACTTAAGAGGAACAGGACAAACTATTAATAAAACCAGATTTGAACCTACGATGTTTGGTTCCTATGATTTTGCTTCATTTTTCAAACTTTGGGTTTTTGGAAGTATTGCTAATAATTTTGGAAGTTTTGGAGATTTATACGCTGGAAATATTCTAACGAATCCAACTTTTGTACAAGTTAAGAGCTCTCAGTTACCTCAAAATACCTCTAGAAATGCAAGTTCAAGATTAGAATATAGAAATCCGCTTAATAATTTATTTTTCAATGTAAGTTATAGAATAGGGAACAATACTAATAATTTGGTTACCAATCAGAGAATATCACCAAACGGAACAATTCTATCAGAAATACTGGAAAGAGATAATACATCTACGTCCAACAGTCAAAGAGCAGAAATAGGAAAATATTTCCCAAGCTTCAAAACAAACTTCTCTGTTAATTTTACGAATAGCAATAGTAAAAACTATAGTATGATAAGTGATGTCAATGAAGATTTTGAAACAATCAATGAAAGATTTTACGCAATTACAAATGAGGGTCAGGCTTTTGGTCTTAAGTTCAATAACACATATTTTAGCTGGCTAAGCGTTGATTATAATCTGACAATGAATTGGAGAAAAAGCACAGATGATTCTAGCAATTTAACCAATAAAAATAGCGATTGGAATCATAACTTAGCAACATACATTTATCCTTCAGACAACCACACTTTCGGATTTATCTGGGATGATATAACAACAACACTTGCTACGGAAAGCTATAGAAATTCATTCTTTGATATTTCTTACCAATATACCTGGGTAAAAAAGAAAATTGATTTTGAGTTTAAGTGGTTAAACATCGGAAACAAAAAAGTTTATGAAACTGTTTCTGTGAATACTCTTACCAACTCTATAAGAAGAAATATATACAACATTCGTCCAAGCCAGTTTATGTTCACTGTAAAATTCAACTTCAAATAACACACTATTTTATTATAACCAAAAAGGTAGCGCGATTTTTTTTCGTCTGCCTTTTTATTTTTCTTAATTTTAAATCACTAAATCTTTAGTTATGAAGAAAACATTTTTATTATTGATGATTACTTTGAGCTTAGTATCATTTGCTCAGGGAACAAGAATTATGTACGAATACAAATTCGCATCTAATCTCGAAAAGAAAGATTCGCTTGAGACAGAACTGATGTATCTGGATATCAAAAAAGATGGTAGCAATTTCTACAGCAGGCAGAAGTTTGTGAGTGATTCTACAAGAGATGCATATTTTAAAAAACAAATTGCATCTGGCTCCACCAATTTTAACTACCGTGGCGGAAACGGCGGAAAGATAGGATATTCGGTTTCCAAATCTTATCCGGATTTCAATATTGTTTTACACACAGGTATTGGTAATTCCAGATTCAGTGTTAAAAATGAAAACCCGATGACGTGGAAAATACTTCCTGATAAGAAGATGATTGATAAATTCGAAGTTCAAAAAGCAACTCTCGACTTCGGTGGAAGAACCTGGACGGCTTGGTTTTCTCAGGATTTTCCTTTTCAGGACGGACCTTATAAATTTTCAGGATTACCCGGTTTGATTTTGGAAATGGAAGATTCTACTGGAACGCATATATTCAAGTTTGTCGGTAGCAAAAAGTTTGATGAAGTTGAGAAAATTGAAAAAGAAGAAATAGGAAGTACACGTGGCGGAATTGTTGTAAAAACCTTTGGTGTTCCTGGCGGAAAAGAAATCGAGGTTTCTGAAGAGCAGTTCAAAAAACAGTGGAAAGAATACAAAAATGATCCTGTAAAAGATACGCGCCAAATGCTATCGCAAGGCAATATGAAGTTAACACTGAATATGAATGGAAAAATGATGTCGGAACCTTCCGAAGTTCTCCGGGCAATGGAAAAAAATCAAAGAGAGGAAATCAAAAACAATAATAACAAAATTGAGCCAGCTCTTTACCCTTAATTAGACATAAAACACTATTTTTATAGTCCTCTTTCGAGAGGACTTTTTTGTGTCAATTTTTAAAAATATAAAATGAGTTACTTACCAAAACTTAAAAATATAAAAGCTTTCGTTTTTGATGTCGATGGCGTGTTTACAGATGGAAGCGTCTACCTTTTACCAGACCAGAATATGTCTCGTGTAATGAGCGTTTTGGATGGCTATGCAGTGGTTCAGTCTCTGAAACAAGGTTACATCATCGGCATTATCACTGGCGGAAATGATCCAATGGTAAAAAACAGGATGGAGTATCTTGGTATCAAAGATTATTATGCTAAATCTTCTCACAAAGTTTCTGATTACGAAGATTTCAAATCCAAATATAATTTACAAGATTCTGAAATTCTAATGATGGGTGACGATATTCCTGATATCGGAATTATGAAATTAGCTGAGATTTCTGCTTGTCCAGCGAATGCAGTTCCGGAAGTGAAAGCCATTTCAGATTATATTTCACCAGTTTATGGAGGCAAAGGTGCTGTTCGTGATGTGATAGAACAAGTGATGAAAGTCCAGGGAAAATGGAATCTGGACGAAGAAACAAAGTCAGCTTAATAATTATAAATAAAACGATTTGTCGTTCCATTTGACCATTTTAGAAAGTAGAAATAAGCAAATGAAATTATTATTAGCTTCCAACTCACCCAGACGAAAAGAATTATTAACACAATTAGGCTATCAGTTCGATGTTGTTAAAATCGATGTTGATGAGTCTTATCCTTCTGATTTGAATCCGGCTCAAATCGCTGAATATGTCTCAGCTAAAAAAGCAAAAGCTTTTGATGTTAATGAAAACGAAATTCTTTTAACCTCGGACACCATTGTTGCATTAGACCAAAAAATTCTTCTCAAACCAAAAGATGAGAGTGAAGCTTTTGAAATGATAAAAAGTCTTTCGGGAAAAATACATCAGGTTTATACGGCTTTTACAATCAAAACATCGGATTTAGAAATCAGTAAAACGAGTAAAACTGATGTGGAATTTTTTGAGATTAGCGATGAAGAAATTAAATTTTATATCAGCAATTATAAACCTTTTGACAAAGCCGGATCTTACGGAATCCAAGAATGGTTGGGAATGGCAAAGATCAAAAACATTTCCGGTTCTTTCTATTCTGTGATGGGTTTTCCAGTGGATTTGGTTTACGAAGAACTCAAAAAACTGAATTGTTTTCCAAGCAATTTGTAAAACTAACAGCTTTAGATAATTTTCCTTGCAAAATTTCGTTATTTTTACAGATTCAACCAGAAATTTCATTTTTGAAATAATTAGATGAGAAAATATTTACTAATCATACTTGCCGTCGTAAGCGTAATTGCCTGTAACCCGCGCCACAAAAAGAAAAAAACTAAAAGTGGCCCTATTAACCGGTTTATGACGTTTCATAATACTTTGTTCAACAGTAGAGAATCTTTTCTTGCCGAGATGGAAAGCAGAGACAAAGCGCACGTTGACAACTTTTACGATCCTTATATTTCTGTTTACACTACGGAAGACAATTTTACCGACGTCCAAAATGTTACAGCCACAACAGATAATTCTGATTCTGGACCAATGCCACTAAGAGGAGCTACCAGAAATACTTCTCCAGATGGTAACGAAAGAATGGGAGGTGCAAACCCCAATAAAAAAGGTGCTACAACTTTACAAATTACCGAAGCTAAAGCACTGAAAACTATTACCAAATATTCAGTTCTTGTTAACAGCGTAGAAAAGAATAAAAAGATTTTTGACGCTTATATTCTTTTGGCAAAAGCAAGATTATACCAAGGTAAATATTTGGAATCTCTGGACGCATTGGGTTACATTTTCAACACAATGAGCAAGGACAAAAGATTGCCTTTAGCGAGAATTTATCAAGCGGTTAATTATTCTAAACTGAAAGAGTATTATCGTGCTGATGAGGTTTTCAGAGATTTGGAAGAAGATCCGAAGATCAAATTAACCAAAGAACACAAAAGGATTCTGAAAGTTTATCAAGCTGATAATTTCCTGAAATGGGGCAAAAAAGAATTGGCTGCCGAAGTTTTGGAAGAAGCCTTTACTTATAATAAAAACAGAAAAATAAAAAGCAGAATTGCCTATTTACGTGGACAAATTCTTTCTAATCTTAATAGAAAAGATGAAGCCAGAGAATCTTTTGCTGCGGCTTACAAATATGCAAACAGCTATGAATTTGAAGTTAAATCTCAGATAGAAATCGCTAAAACTTTTGATGGAAAAGCCGATAGCTACGATGAGGCGATGGCTTACCTTACTAAAATTGCCAAAAAAGGAACTTATGCTTCCCGTAAAAATGAGTTGTATTATGCAAGTGGATTAATTGCTACTTCTGCTACAAAAGACTCTATCGCTGATTCTTTCTTTAGAAAAGCGTTGAAAGAAAAACAGTCTGATCCGCAGATTCGTGGACTCACTTATTCTGAATTGGCTAAAAAATATTTTGCAAAAGACGACTATTTGACTGCCGGTGTTTACTATGACAGTGCATTAGCTGTGATGACTTATAAACCTGAAAAAGACAGATTGACAGATCTTACAGCCAATATCAAGAAGCTTTCGAAGAATTATTACGTTGTTAAAAAGAATGACAGCATCCTGAATCTTTCTAAAATGAGTCTTGATGAAAAAAGAGAATATTTCGCAAAATACATTGAGAAAATCAAACAGAAAGAAGCGGTAGAAGAACTGGAAAAGAAGCGTGCTGAACGCAGCAAAGGTTTTGACAATTCGGATTATAATGCTAATTCTATTTTTGCTAATAACTCTACGGACGCAGGTAGCTTCCAAAATTTTGGAATTAATACCGGAGGCTCAACGTTCTATTTTGCTAATGCCAACAATATCCCAAGAGGAGAAACATCCTTTAAACAAACCTGGGGTAACAGAACTTTGATGGACAACTGGCGTTATTCGGCAAAAACGACAACGATTGAAGAAATGAAGAACGAAGCTTTAGGTATTGCTAATGCGCCGGATCCGAGACGTTTGGAACCAGAATTTTATATTGAGAAAATCCCAACTTCTCCGGAAGAATTGGGAAGATTAAAAAAAGACAGAGATACTGCAAGTCTAGGGATGGGAAGGATGTATGAGTCGTTTTTTGGAAACACCAAACTGGCAACTAAAACTTTGTATGACCTTGTAGATAATAAACCAGATGAGGAAACCGATTTGATGGCGTTGTACAATATCTTCATCTTCAATTATGAGAAAAATCCGGCTGATGCGGAAAAAGCAAAGCAGTTGATTTTAGAAAAATACCCATATACTTCTTACGCTGAGTTTGTGAAAAATCCGAAAAACAAGGATTTTAACAAGTCGTCAGAAGATGTGGAAAAACTCTATGCGGATGCTTATACGCTTTATCTGACAGAAAAATATGCTGAGTCCAATACAATGATTGATAAAGCTATTGCAGACAATCCAAAGGATGCGCTGGTTCCTAAGTTTTATTTACTGCAAGCCTACAATGCTGGAAAAACCGCCGGAAAAGAAATAATGATATTACAGTTGGAACAAATTGTTCTCAATTATGGTAAAACACCGGAAGGTAAGAAAGCAAAAGATCTTTTGAAATATCTGAAAAGTGATGTTAAGCTAGAACTTACAGATGAAAGCGGAAATGCAATATCTCAAAAACCGCAACCAACAAATACCGCGTCTGAAGAAACAAAACAACGATTGAAACAACAATTGGATGCTAGTGAAGGTGGTGTAGCGTCACCCGCCGCTCCTTCGATCAGCAGACCGGGAACTCCTGGAGGTAATGAAACAAATACCCAGCCTCAGCAAGTTGAATTCAAAACAACCAAAGCAGAGCAAGTTAAGAAAAACAAATAAAAAAAAATAGAGCAATTTGAATTGCTCTATTTTTATTTTATGCTTTGTCCAATTGAACTGTGAAGTGTCTCAAGATCTCTGGTTCTCTTTTGATTTTGTAACCTTTGGTGATCTCGTTTCTTCTTTCAAAAACATTGATTACTGCTGCAGCGACATAATCCATATGATTGTTCGTATAGGTTCTTCTTGGGATTGCCAACCTCAACAACTCCAGCTTTGGATAACGGTTTTCTCTTGTTTCCGGGTCTCTGTCAGCCAACAAAGTTCCGATTTCCACACCACGGATTCCAGCTTCTTTATAAAGCTCAATTGCCAAAGTCTGGGCTGGGAATTCTTCTCTTTTGATATTTGGTAAGAAGTTCAGTGCGTCTATGAAAACAGCGTGTCCACCAATTGGATTCTGAACGGGAATCCCGGCTTCCATCAATTTGTTTCCTAGATATTCTACTTGAGAGATTCGGCTTTCCAGATAAGGAAACTCTGTCGCCTCATCTAGTCCTGACGCTAAAGCTGACATATCTCTACCAGCCATTCCTCCATAAGTAATGAAACCTTCGTAGATAATGGTAAAATTAGAAGCTTGTTCAAAAATTTCTCTGTTCTTCAAAGCGATGAATCCCCCAATGTTTACCAAACCATCTTTCTTGGAGCTCATCGTCATTCCGTCACCGTACGAGAATAGTTCTTTACATATTTCTTTGATAGTTCTGCTTTCCTGACCTTTTTCTCTTTTCTTGATGAAGTAAGCATTCTCTGCAAACCTTGCCGAATCAAACAAAACCGGAATCCCATATCGGTCTGACAATTCTTTGACCGCTTTGATGTTCTCTAAAGAAACTGGTTGTCCGCCGGAGGAATTACAAGTAATCGTAATCAGACAAAACGGAATCTGTTCTTTTGGATGAGCTTTGTAAACCGCTTCCAGTTTTTCTAAATCCAGATTTCCTTTGAAAGGATGAAGGTCGTTAATGTCAAAAGCTTCATCAATGGTGCAATCTACAGCGTGCGCTTTTCTGATTTCTATGTGACCTTTTGTAGTGTCAAAATGGGAATTTCCTGGAACAATGTCACCTTCTTTTACCATTACTGAGAATAAAACATTTTCCGCCGCACGACCTTGGTGGGTTGGTAATAAATAAGGAAAACCTGTGATTTTTTCAACGGTTTGTTGCAACGCTTCAAAAGAACGGGAGCCAGCATAACTTTCGTCGCCAATCATCAATGCGCCCCACTGTTTATCGCTCATTGCGCCTGTCCCGCTGTCTGTCAGCAAATCGATGAAGACGTGGGAACTTCTGAGGTTGAATAGATTATAGTTGGCGTTTTTCAGCCATTCTTCGCGTTGTTCTTGTGTAGATTGGAATATTTCTTCAACCATTTTGATTCTAAATGGTTCTGCGTATGGTAGTTTCATAATAATGATAGTTTTAAGAATGAATAATTAATTTTTTGAGATTGAAATTAACTACAGCTTTTATCACGCTGAATTGCAGCAGCCCGGCTTGAGCGGAAATCCTTTTTGTATTGGCAAAAGCGTTGGCAAAAAAGATTGGGAGCGGAAGACGGATAAAGCTGCCCTAATAAAAAGTAATATTAATTTCGGGATGAATTGATTGATAATGAACAGAAATATCCATTACTAATCGTTAATTATTAATCAGAAACTACTCCGGTGCTTTGAAAACGTTGTCGTCTGAATGGAAGCCAGCAACACCGCCACTGACTGCAAACTTCATTGCCTCAGCGGAACTCATCCCTGTAACTTCCTTTACATTGGTATATTTGGTAATGATGACCCAGCCGGAAACGGCGTAAGAATGTGGCAGATAAACTGCGACCATTTGGTCAAGATTCACGGCGGACATATCGGATTGTGTGAGAAATCCGATTCTCCAGATTTCGGGATTTTCGTTGGTTTTAACCCAAACCGGAACATTGAATTTCTTTTTATCTCCGACGAAAGAACCTAAAACATCTTTCAGGGAAGTGTAGAGAAATTTGATTCCTGGTATGTGTTCCAAAACATAGTCCAAGCCATCAACTATTAATCTTCCGATGATGAACTTATTCCCGAAAAATCCGATAAATGTTGTGGTGAAAATAACAATGAAAAATATAAGTCCAGGGAATTTCCCCGAAACTGAAGGTACCAAATTATCAATACTACTCACAACACTCCAAATGACCCAAACCGTTATGGCAAAGGGTCCAATGATAATCAATCCTTGAATGAAGGATCGTATAAAGAGTCGAAGATAATCGTTGGGGCTTCTGTTCATTTAGCCGTGGATGGTTTCTTTGTTACCGTAGGATTTCATAATGCTAGCCTCGTATTCCAGCCATTCTTCCCAACGTTTGTTCACGGTTTCTGGATTGCCCAATTGTCTAGCAAACCCGATAAAGGCTGTATAATGATTGGCTTCTGAAACCATCAGGTCGTGGTAGAATTTCTTAAGTTCCTCATCTTTGATATTTTCTGTCAAGACTTTGAAACGTTCACAGCTTCTGGCTTCTATCATCGCAGCGAAAAGCATTTTATCGATAATCTGGTCTTCTCTTTTTCCGCCTCTTACCAGAAACTTCACAAGATCATTCACATAATCGTCTTTGCGGGTTCTTCCCAAAACGCCGCCTCTTTTCTTGATAATCTCGTGAACCTGATTGAAGTGATCCAATTCCTCCTGCGCAATGGCCAACAGTTCGGTGACCATTTCTGTATATTCTGGAACCATGGTGATGAGACCGATGGCATTGGTTGCTGCTTTTTGCTCGCACCAAGCGTGGTCGGTAAGAATCTCTTCCAGATTACCTTCTGCAATGTTAGCCCAACGTGGGTCTGTAAGGAGTTTAAGACGAAACATTTTATATTTTTTGTAAAAATAAGGATTTGATTGCTCTTTATTGAATATTTTGTTAATAAAAAATTATTTTCTGAATTCAATTACCATATAACTATACAATAATTGATTATATTAAAAATTGGCATAGATATTGAAAAATCATCATCAACCAAATAATAAAATTATGAAAAATTCAACCTTTATCAATCGAGCTAAATTATTTCTTTTTAGCTTTTTAGCGATTTTCTCATCTGCTTTCACATTTGCCCAGGATTCAGCAGTTGTAAAAACCACTAATGTAACTACAACAGCCACGGAAGAGTGGCATACCAATCCGACGTATTGGATTATTGGCGGCGTTGTACTGATTGTAATCGTCGCAATCGTAGCGATGAGCGGAAGAAAAAGAAATGATTAAAATTTATAAAGCGCTTTTAGGAGCGCTTTTTCTTGGTAAGTCTTCTTAAGAAATGAAATTACTGAGGCTTCACATTAACCAATCTGTCAAGTGAAATTAAATTTCCAAAATCATTGATTTGAGATTCAATTTTTAAATCGTTGAATTCGTTTTTTATTTTGTCAGCACTTTCTTGATAAACAACTTTAAGATTTGGAATTTCACACTCAAAATCTTCGAAGTACTTTCCCAATTTGGATTCTATTTGTTGAATTGAAACCAATCCACTTTCTTCGACATTTCTAAAAAACTTTTTATAATTTTTTTGAATAATGATAAAATCAACCGGTGGAATAATAATAGGAATATGATTTGGCCAAACACAAATTCTATAAATTTTTCCGTCATTAATATTTTTCAAAAGTATATATCCCGCAACAAAAATATCTTCATTCAAATTATCTTGAAGTTGATTTCTATTAAACTGATAATTCCAAATATAATCCGAATTCTCTTTTGAATAAAAATCGACTTGAAACGTTTCAAAATTATCTTTTACAAGTCTTTCATTTTGAACAATCCACTGATTTCCCAAATAATTTTTTTCAAATTTTTGTGGGTTATCCGGGTCTATTTCATCTTGCATATTCAAAATATACAAATCCAAGTCATCTATGATTTCATCCAAAATAGGAAAAGACTCATACCCGAAAAAATTTGGTCTGATAAAATTGATTGTAAAACAGAAGTTCAGATTTTCATAATCTTCAAAACTGTCCCAGATTTCTATTTCTTCAGCGTCTGTATTTGGTTCGTTCAAATCAATTCCAAAATAAACACCAGTTTCTTCATTATGATAACTCCATTGATTTCCATTTTCCTCAAGAACTAAATGATTTGATTTGTTTAAATAATCTTTTACTTGTTCTTCTGATAAACTGCTGGATTTTCTTTTATAGAAATATAAATCGTAGCTCATTTTAACAATATAAAAATTACGAAGCCTTTGTCTTTTCCCTCAAAAATTCCAACACCTTCCAACCCAAATCATCCACTTTTTTCAAACCTTTGGAAATCACAAACGCTAATAAAATATTCAGTGGATAAATAATCAATACCAACAAATACCAAGGCATAGAATCTTTCATCGGAACCACAAGAAAATAAACCAAGGACGAACTCATTCCTTGAGCAAAATAGAAAAAGATGGCGTTTTGCCCGACATTGGTGATGAAATTTGGTTTGGTAATTTTCAATCGGTTATAGAAAACGAACAATGTTACTAATGAGAATAATGTCCAAATAATGTAAGGAATCTTCGGCGGGAATTTTTGTTTGTTGAGTTTATAAAACATATCGCCTCCATAATTCCAGAACATCCAGGCGAGTGCAACAGCTACCAATCCGTACAAAGCCGGAATCAATTTAGTTGGAATCGTTTTGCCTTTCATTCGGTTTCCAATCAGGAATACAGCCATATAAAAAGCGACGTAGCCGCCCTGTCCATTAGGATAATATTGAGGAAGCAAATTGAATATTAAAGTCAAAGCCACACAAATCCCAATAAACCAATTGATATGTTTTGGAAAAAATCTCAGAATCAAAACACCAAGAACTGTCAGGATATAATAAACTTTCAAATACCAGAAACTTCCCATCACTACAGGAAAAGTATCACAATTGGAATACTCGTGCAAATACCAATTTCCCAATATCTGCCATTGTGGTTCAGACGAAATACTTCTCGGAACATATTTGCTTCCAAAAGTGGAATAAAAATCCTTCAGCCAATCAAAAGAGAAAAAACTTAATCCAAAAACTTTGAAAAAATAATCGAGGAAAAATAGAAACGTTACAAAAATCATATACGTGATTTGCAACTTCAACAATCTATAAAGTGTCTTTTCGATATTATTCCCAGACGTGATTCCGCTCAGTGCATAAAATAGCGCTACATCAAAAACCAAAGAAAAAACACGTGCTTCCACCGGCATATAAAACTGTCCGCTCCAAAACGCCGTGTGGATAAAGATGATGGAAATAGTTGCTAGCCCTTTGGCAAAATCAATATAGAGGTCTCTTTTCATCGATGATGGTTTTAATTGAAGTTCAACAAAGGCACAATTTACTTTTATTGATAATGTTTTAAGACACAATAAAACCGTGAGATTCTAAATTTGTGCTCTAAAGCATAACGATTGACTAATAAATACTTTGTGGCTTCGTGTTAAACAATTCTCAGCTTCAATTATCTGAAATTCAAAAATATCATAATTTTCCCAAGTTCTTTATAATTATTTAACTTTCATCGCTCGATTCTTATCCTTATTTTTGAAAGTTCAATTCTAGAGATGTCAGATATCATTCAACTTTTACCAGACCACGTTGCCAATCAAATTGCTGCAGGAGAAGTCGTGCAAAGACCTGCTTCTATTGTCAAGGAATTATTGGAGAACTCTGTGGATGCGGGTTCCAGTAAGATTCAGCTCATTATTCGTGATGCGGGAAAAAATTTGCTTCAGGTTGTTGATAACGGAATCGGAATGTCTGAAACTGACGCCAGATTAGCTTTTGAACGCCACGCAACTTCTAAAATTCGTTCTACGGAAGATATTTTCAAGATTGCGACCAAAGGTTTTCGTGGAGAAGCTTTAGCTTCTATTGCCGCAGTTGCTCAGGTTGAACTCAAAACCAAGCAGAAAGATGCGCCAGTCGGAACGAATATCTATATTGAAGGTGGAATTTTCCAGTTTCAAGACCCGATTCAAACCGTTGAAGGTTCCAATTTTTCTGTTAAGAATTTATTTTACAATGTTCCTGCGAGACGCAAGTTTTTGAAGAATGACAATGTGGAATTCCGTCATATCATCGATGAATTCCAAAGAGTTGTTTTGGCTCACGAGAATATCGAGTTTGAAATGTTCCATAATGACGAGCCTGTTTTCAAACTGAGAAAAGGGGGGCAAATGCAACGCATCATCGATGTTTTCGGGCGAAAATTGCAACCACTTTTGATTCCAATCAAAGAAGACCTTGGTTGGGCCAATTTGCAAGGTTATGTTGCAAAACCAGAAGGTGCAAAGAAAGTCCGAGGTGAGCAATTTTTCTTTGTCAATGGAAGATATTTCAAAAGTCCTTACTTGAGCAAAGCTGTTCAGGAGGCGTTTGATGGATTATTACAACCAGGTTATATTCCTTCATTTTTTCTTTATCTGGAAATGGATCCGGAGAAAATAGATGTGAATATACATCCGCAAAAAACGGAAGTTAAGTTTGAAGACGAAGCTTTGATATTCGCTTTGATGCGGTCTACCATCAAACGTTCTTTGGGAATTTATAACGTTGCGCCAAGTCTCGATTTCGAAAGAGATCCAAAAATGGAAGCATTCTTTTCCCCAACGCCAAGTAAAAGCAATTACAGCTCGCCGATGCCTTCTTCTATTAATGTGGATAGAGATTTCAATCCGTTTGCTGTAGAAAAAACTACGGAAGAGGAAAGGATTAATCTTGCCGAATTATATCAGGCAACAGCCACTGCGGCGCCTTCCAAAATCAACCTTTTTGAAGATGATGATTTGGACGAAGATCTTTTCCGATTGCCCAACGGTTATTGGCTTTTGAACAAGGACGGACAAACCTACATGTTGGATTTGGGCAGAATGCATCGTGTATTGATGTCTTCTCATCAGGAAAATCTGCCAACGAAAAAAGCGGGGCAAAGCTTGTTGTTTTCGTTAGAATATCATCTGAATGAAATCGAGAAAAATAAATACAAATCCATCAAAAAATATTTGCCGGATTTTGGTTTTGAAATGACCTTGGCTCAGGAAAATGTGTTGAGAATAGAAACTGTTCCGGAAGCTTTGAAGGAATCGCAGGTCATTAAATTTCTGGAAAAAATCTTCGAAGTTTTGGAATACAGAACGGAGGAAGACTTCTACAAATATTTTGAATACCAATGGGTTAAATTGAAAACCAAATCAAAATTCGATTTCATTTATAAAACTGAAGTTGAACAATTGGTAAAAGATTTTATCGACCTTGGTTTCCCACAATATACAGTAAACGGAAAAAAATGTTGGATGGAAGTTCCGTTTGACGATTTCAAAAATAAATTTTAAACTATGTTTCCCCAAATAACGCCTGTTACCCGAAATATAATCATCCTGAATGTCATCTTTTTTGTAGGAACACTTCTGCTTAAAAATCTGAACATTAATTTTGATGCACTTTTAGCGGGATATTTTCCATTGTCTCCAAACTTCAGGTCTTGGCAAATTATTACGCATATGTTTATGCACGGAAGTATTATGCATATTGTTTTTAATATGTTGACGCTTTACAGTTTCGGACCAGTTCTGGAGCAAGTTTTGGGACAAAAGAAATTCATTATTCTATATTTTGCAGCCGGTTTAGGTGGTTTCGTTTTATATAATATTTGGAACTATGTGGAAGTAAGTCAATTGACTAATTTCTTAAATAGTCAAGGTTTTGATATTCATGAAATATATAAAACAGTTGATACAAGTTACATAGAATATTATCCAAACTTTTCGAATGATGAAGTGATAAATGAAAAAGCGCAAAACCTTTTTGCAATCTTAAAAACTCCAATGGTTGGAGCATCAGGCGCGATCTTCGGAATCATTGCAGCGTTTTCTACATTATTTCCCGATGCCAAGTTGATGTTTATGTTTATTCCTTTTCCTGTCAAGGCAAAATATTTGACCCCAATTATTATCGTGGTTTCCATAGTTTTAGGATTTGGACAGTTCAGTGGCGATAATATTGCGCATTTTGCCCACCTTGGAGGTGCTTTAATTGGTTTTCTTTACATCAGAAACTGGAAAAAACACAGAGACAGAATCCAATAAATGGGAATCATTCGCTTAATTTTAACGGTATTTCATCTGATAATTATTGCTCTGCTTTTTGGAACAATAATGAATGCTTACATCCCGCCAAGTGTTTTTGGGTTTCTTAATCTTTTATCATTAGGATTCCCGATTCTCATTATTATTAATATTATTTTATTGCTATTCTGGATTATTACTTGGAAAAAAAGAGCGGTGGTTTTTCTTGTTGTATCTTTATTTTTTATCATTCCTACTAGACGTTGGATTAATTTCACGCCTTCGAAAAAGGAAATTCCAAACTTGAAATTGATTTCTCTTAATGGGAAATTTGGAAAAATGGGTGATGATGAGATTTATGATTTTCTCAACAAGCAGAATCCCGATGTTGTTTTCTTCCAAGAATATGATAACAAAAAGCCATTGGATGGATTTAAATATTTTGAAAACAGCCGCCCTATTACCAAGATTCAGTCTAAATTTCCGATTGTAGAAAGCGGTCAAGTAAGAACAGACGCTAACAATTCAGTTTGTATGTCTGCTGATATTAGGATTGACAACATAACAATTCGTTTCATCAACATTTATATGGAGCCGTTTTTCCTTGATAAAAAGATGGTAAAACCAAGTAAAGATATGGATGTCAACGAGCAGAAAGCTAAGAAAGTTTTGCATATGTTGATTCCGACATTCAAAAAACATCAGACGCAGATTGATCAAATTAAAGATTTTATTAATGCGTCACCTTATCCTGTAATTGTTGCCGGAGATTTCAATGCTGTGCCCAACTCCTATGAATATTACAAAGTTTCCGAAGATTTACAAGATGTTTTCCTTAAAGTAGGAAAAGGAAGCGGAACCAGTTTCCACGATTTCAAATTTCCGCTGAAAATAGACCACATTTTTGCTTCAGAATCCATCGAGCCCATCAGTTATAAAGTGGACAGAAGTGTCAGAATATCAGACCATTTTCCTGTTATTGCTGAATTTTATATCAAATAATTTTCGATATTTGCTGATATGAAACAATTCTACTTTTTTTTGATTCTTGCTTTAATGTTGTCTTGTTCAAAGAAAGCGCCTGTTCTGAACAATTCAGACCAGTTAGATGCTGCACCACAAATCACGTATGATACAACAGCTATCGATTCTTTTGGGCCGGGTGCAACTTCCGAAGCGGTAATGGCAAAAATCAATGCAGTGGCGATAAAACGAGAAAAAGATAGTCTTGCTGCGATTGCAAAAGTTGAACAGGAAAAACTTGATAAAGAGAAAGCAAAGTTAGAAGCTGAAAAAACGAAAGAGGAAAAGAAAGAATCAAAACCGGAAACTCAGACGGAAGTTTCAACAAATCAATAATATATATCAGATATTTCTTAAAAAATCATCCAGATTGTCATCTTTTTTCAGCATCAGTTTTTTCTTTAAGCGGTAACGCGCATTTTTGACGGTTTCTGTTGACACATTCAGGATTACAGCGACTTGCTTCATAGACATCCCCATTTTGAAATAGGCACACATCCTGAGATTATTTTCGGTAAGGTCTTTACAAATAGATTTTAATTTGCTGAAAAACTGGGGATGAACCTCATTAAAATGATGAATGAATTTGTGACTTTCCACTTCGGTATTCAGATTTTTTCTTACGATATCAATCACGTTCTCAGAGAAATGTTCAGTGTCATTTTCATTGTGCTCATTAGACTTCCCGGCTTTCTCCAAAATCTCCTGAAGCACATTGTTTTTATTAGATAAAATCAGCGAGTAAGACGTGACTTCCCGAACTTTAGCATCCAAAACCTCCTTATGCTTTTCCTCTCTAATTTGTTGTATGGATTTCTCATAAGCCAACTGCTTGCGAAGTGCTTCTTTTTCAGATTCTTTGACAAAAGCTTGTTGCTTTTTCTTCTGATAAAAAATAACTGATAAAGCGATTCCTAAAAGAATAATAAAAATTGAAGAAATAAGCGTAATGGTCAATTTTCGTTTTTCCAACATTGTCTTCTGTTTAGAAATCATCAGCTCTTTCTCAGCAGAAGCCATAAATGCCTCTACATAAGCTTGATAAGAATCTATGGTTTTGGAACTGCTTAAGATTTTCTCCTTTTGATTATTATATTTTTTGAGATAAGTAAATGCTTTTTCAGAAGAACCCTCTTTATCATATATTGTGTATTTTACGTTATAAACGAGTGAAAGCTGTTCTGCATTTCCAATTTCCTGAGACAGTTCTTCCGCTTTTTCGATATAAGATTCAGCCTCTTTGAAATTTCCGATTCCCAAGGAATAAACACTTTCATTAATGAGCAAAGAGGTCATAAAGGATTTATTCTCAATTTGATTTCCGATTTTCATCGCTTTTTCATAGTAGGAATGCGCCAATTCTGGTTTGTTTTCCAGCATATAGCAACCGCCAATATTGAGATATAAAACGGCAGAAACACCCAGATCATTTAATTTTTCGACCGTAGGAATCAGCTTTACCATGCCATTGATAGCTTTTTCAATTCCGGTTTTTGTAAAAGCCTGAGCGCAATACATATTGACCTGGGCTTTCATATATTCAGCTTTTGGAATCTTCGGCGAAAGTGACTGTTTATAAAATCTTTCAGAGATATCAAAATTTCTGGTTCTGAAACAAATAACGCCTAACAGAAGCTCAACACGAGATTCAAACAAAGTATTACCAAGTTCTTTATACCGAACCAATGCTTTTAAGGAATTGGTGAAGCTGTCCGTATAATTTCCAATGATGACATCATTATAAGCTAATGAATGTAACAGAAGTGCATTTTCAAATGGATATTTCTTTTCGTTAAAAAATTTCAGTTTGGAACGAATGACTGTATTGACCTTCGGGTCGGAAACGCCTTGTGCATAATTTACAAATGATTTCCAGTAAAGATATTGGGGAACTAATTCAGGATGATTTGCGGAAATCTTTTCTAATTCTTTTAGAAGATTTTGGGTCTCCAAATCTCGGACAAAGGCATTTTTACTGACCCTATTATAGATTGTTTCAAATCTTTGACTATCTGTGGCTCCAAAACAATGAGCAGTAAAAAATAAAAAGAAAAATGTAATGGATAAAAACCGCAAACGCATAGTAAATTAAATTTAGAATAAATTCTAATCCGAATTTATGAAAATTCATCAACAAGATGATAGGATTTCATAACTATTTAGAAATCAAAGATATTAAATATTACGCTCAACATTTTACAATTAATAATAACACGATGCACACCCTTTGCACACCGCCATTATTTGTTAAAAATCAGATTCGATTCTACTTTTGTTCTATACTTTTTTAACTAACAATTTTATGTACAAAATTAAATCTATTTTTTCCATCATTGTACTTTTGTTGATGTTCGTCGGCGCAAAAGCACAATTCTCCGGAACAGGAAATGGTACCGAAGCCAATCCTTATTTGATTACAAATGCCGTTCAACTTGACGAAATGAGAAATTACATTGGCTCTGCAAACAGCGATAAACATTTTTCTATAATTAATGACATCGATCTAGCAGTATTAATTGCAACTCAATATCCGAATGAAGGCTGGAAACCTATCGGATATGGAAGCGAAGAAGGTGAGAGTGCTTTTTATGGTTCATTAGAAGGCAATGGTTTTAAAATCAAAAATCTCTGGATTTCCAGGCAGGAAAGTAACTACATTGGACTTTTCAGTAATACAACGGATGCTGTTATTAATAATCTCAATATCCAGCTCGCAGCCAATGGGATTGCCGGACAAGATTACGTTGGTATTCTTGCAGGATCTACAAACGGCGGGACCATTAATAATGTAAAAGTAACCGGAATAGTAACCGCATATAACTATGTTGGCGGATTGATCGGGGAAAGCTCATCGCTAGTAAGCGACTGTCAGTCTTCCGGCGAAGTCAATACAGAAGGAGATAACATAGGTGGATTGATTGGAAAAACATCGGCCGAAGTTTCAGGTTCTAGTTCTTCCAGTAATGTTAAAAATACAGGCGGTTCTTTTACAGGAAACTTTATGGGCGGATTAATTGGTGTTAATCAAGCACCAGTTAATAACTCTAACGCTTCAGGAAATGTAACGGGAATCAGTACGCTTGGTGGATTGGTAGGAGATTCTTATGCACTTATCAGCAATTCTTATGCAACAGGCAATATTACCGGCAGGATGTGGGTTGGCGGTTTAGTTGGAACTTCTGATTCTGTTTCTAATTCCTATGCGACAGGCGTTGTATATGCAGATCAAAAAATCGGTGGCGGATTAGTTGGGCAATCTTATGGAACTATTACAGGAAGTCATGCGAGTGGATTTGTAAGTGGTAGTCAATCGCTTGGTGGATTAGTTGGGATTATGGGAGGTAATGTTTCTTTTAGTTATGCGACAGGCGATGTAACCCAAATTGTATCCGAAACCGTTCCGGAGGGTGGTTTTCTTGATATTGGTGGATTAGCTGGTTATAGTTTTTCACCATCTATTATTGATAATTGTTTTGCTTCCGGAGACGTAAAAGTCACGGATAACAATGCAATGTATGTTGGAGGATTGGTAGGTCTTAGTACTGGAATTTCCAATAGTTATGCTTATGGAACAGTTACTGGTGGATATTCGTTGGTAGGTGGATTAGCTGGTAGTACTTGGGAACCTATCGTGAATTCTGCCGCTCTTAACCCTTGGATTAAATCATCACCAACAGGAAATCTCAATAAAATCCACAGACTGGTTGGTGATATAGAGTTTGAAACAGAAGTAATCAACAGTTATGCGCTTGATAATATGCTGGTTAACGGTACAATTGTTACCGATGGCACCAGTGATTTTTGGTCTGGAGAAAATAAATCTATTGAAGAATTCCAAAAACAGTTAACATATGGAAACGGATTGAATTGGGATTTTGAGAGCGTTTGGAAAATACGCGAAAATCACGGATATCCTTATCTGCAATCAAGCGAGTATCTTACAAGTATCATATCTTCTGATATCAATAATAAAACTTGGGGAACTATTTCGCCAATGGGAATTGTAGCTATGAAAGATGGTTCATCCAAAACTTTCGAATTTACTTCTACTGATGGATATGAGATTGAATCCGTTTTGGTAGATAATGAGAATATTGGAAAACCAGATACTTACACGTTTTCAAATGTGACAGATAATCACACACTAATGGTAATTTTCAAATTGAAATCTCTTGGCACAAATGAAGCAAAAAACAAAAACATTACTGTTTATCCGAATCCAACCGCAGATTATATTTACGTTTCAGGAAACAAAAAGATTGCATCTCTGGAACTTTATAACAGCAATGGACAAAAAGTTTTGAAAGCTAACGAAAGCAAAATGGATTTAGCTCACTTAACAGCTGGAGTTTATATTTTAAAAATTATTACTGAAAATGGTGAGGTTTCCAGCAGCAAAATCATAAAAAAATAAACTACATTTAATCACGTAAAGCAAAAAACCATCAGAATTTCTGATGGTTTTTTATTTAGATAAATTTAATGTTATTTGTTATAAAGCTCTTCAACCTTATCCCAGTTAATCACATCAAAAAACGCAGACACATAATCAGGTCTTCTGTTTTGATAATTCAGGTAATAAGCGTGCTCCCAAACATCCAATCCAAGAATCGGGGTGCCTTTTACGTCAGCAACAGGCATTAGTGGGTTATCCTGGTTCGGACTTGAAGAAACAACCACAGAACCGTCAGCGTTTTTCACTAACCAAGCCCAACCAGAACCGAATCTAGTCTTAGCCGCATTAGAAAAATCTTCTTTGAATTTCTCAAAACCACCGATTTTTTCGATTTCTGCCTTTACGTTTCCAACTGGCTCTTTGCTTCCGCCTGGAGTCAGGATTTCCCAGAAAAGTGTGTGATTAAAATGTCCACCGCCGTTGTTTCTCACAGCCGGTTTATCTGTACCTGTTTTTTGGATGTCTTCAAGAGATTTTCCTTCAAGGTCTGTTCCTGCAATTGCATTATTAAGATTATCCACATAAGCCTGGTGATGCTTCGTGTGGTGGATTTCCATTGTTTTCGCATCAATCGTTGGTTCCAACGCATCGTACGAATAAGCAAATTTTGGTAATTCGAATGCCATAGTTTCGTATTTATTTTGTTATTAATAAATGAATTGGTCAAAAATACTCAATAATTATTCCTTAATCCAATAATCACAGTCATTTTATAAATATTTAACATCGAAATTTTTAATAAATTTTGTCGTAACTTTGAACCATTCTAAATAATTGTAACTAAATCTATAATTATTTGCGCAGCTTTATCCGCCTTCCGCTCCCAATCTTTTTTGCAGGAGAATTTCAGTATCAATAGAAATTGACTACAAGCAAAAAAGGATTTCCGCTCAAGTCGGGCTGCAACAATTCGACCTCAAAAATTCCCCTCCTATGGAGGGGGTGGCAAAAATTAGGAGAATTTTTGACGGGGTGGTTTAAAATAATAAAATTAAAATTCTACAATGCTCGACATCAATCATATCAGATCACAATTCCCAATCCTGAATCAGCAAGTCAACGGAAAACCATTGGTTTATCTGGACAACGCTGCGACGTCTCAAAAACCGATTTCAGTTTTGAAAACTTGGGAACAATACTACGAAACCATCAATGCGAATGTCCATCGTGGGATTCACACATTGAGCCAGTTGGCGACGGAAGAGATGGAACTTTCCAGAAAGAAAATCCAGAGATTCATCAACGCCAAACACGATTACGAAGTGATTTTTACCAAAGGAACAACCGAAGGAATCAATCTGGTGGCTTATGCTTTGACGAATCAAATCAAAAAAGATGACGAGATTATTATTTCTTATTTGGAACACCATTCCAACATCGTTCCGTGGCAGATGCTTTGCGAAAGAACCGGCGCAAAACTCCGCGTCATCCCAATGGACGAAAACGGAATCCTTCAAATCGATGTTTTGGATTCTTGGTTGAACGAAAAAACAAAAATTGTTTCTGTAAATCAGGTTTCTAACGCTTTAGGGATCATCAATCCAATCGAGCAAATTATTGAAAAAACAAGAAAACTTTCGAATGCTTACGTTTTAATTGACGGTGCTCAATCTGCACCGCATTTCAAAATCGATGTTCAGAATTTGGATTGTGATTTCTTCGTTTTCTCGGGACACAAGATGTATGCACCAATGGGAACCGGAATCCTTTACGGTAAAGAATCTGTGTTGGAAAATCTTCATCCGTTTCACGGCGGTGGAGAAATGATTGCAGTTTGCAGTTTTGAAAAAACAACTTACGCAGGTTTACCTTTCAAATTTGAAGCTGGAACTCCGAATGTTGGCGGAAATATTGCTCTTGGTTCTGCTGTTGATTTCATCAATCAAATTGGTCACGATAATCTTCAAATCCACGAAAACGAACTCCTGACTTACGCTCAGAAAAAACTTCTTGAATTAGACGGAATCAAAATCTATGGCGAAAAGGCCAATAGAACAGGTGTGGTTTCTTTCAATTTGGAAGGCGTCGGAATCGCATCTGACACGGGAATGATTCTCGACAAAATGGGAATTGCCGTGAGAACCGGTCATCATTGTACACAACCAATAATGGATTTCTTCAATATCGCCGGAACAGTCCGTGCAAGTTTTGCGGTTTACAATACTTTGGAAGAAATTGATATTCTGGTTGAAGGTGTGAAGAAAGCACAGAGAATGTTGGTTTAATTAATACCAATCATATTTCACGCAGATTATAAAATAATTCTGCAGATAATGAAAATCAGTTTAATCTGCTGAATCAACGAGAAAAAAATAACACTTACAACCCTTTCAGAGTTTAAAACTCTGAAAGGGTTTTTTGATAAAACTGACAAATTGTATTGTTTTTCCTTCTGGCATATCTCTTGCGAAATTATAATCTAACATAGAACCAGATTGATTTTCTAAGAAATATAGAGAATCAATCTTTATATCAATTAAGATTAATGACAATATGTCATCTACTATACTATGACAGAATTTGAAAATATCAATTTTGAAGAGATTCTTGATGAAGGTCTCGGAATAATTGCTGAAGAAATTAATTTCTCTGACTTCGATAACAAGGAAAGTGATGAATCTCAAACGATTTTCCCTATTCTTCCTGTAAGAAATATGGTAATGTTCCCCAAAGTGGTAACGCCAATTACGGCTGGGAGAGAAAAATCCAAAAAATTGCTGGAAGATGCTCAAAAGGAAAATAAGTACATTGGAATCATCAGTCAGAAAAATCCAAATGAGGAAAATCCTACTGAAAAAGATTTGTACGCAATTGGAACTTTGGCTAAGATTATCAAAATCATCAAACTTCCGGAAGGTAATATCACAGCGATAACAAGAGGTGTTCAGAGATTCAAGGTGAAAAAATTTGTTTCTCGGGAGCCATATTTTTTGGCAGAAATTACAAAGCAAAAAGATACGCAGCCAAAAGATAAAGAAGAATTCACCGCTTTGATGGACAACATCAAAGACTTAGCTGAGAAAATCATCAACATCGACCCCAATATTCCGAACGCAGCTCAGTTTGCACTTAAGAATATTGATGGACAGGAAGATTTATTGAACTTCATCTCTGCAAACGGAAATTATCCTTCAGATAAAAAACAAAAATTGCTGGACGAGAAATCTTTGTTGGGACGTGCAAGAACTTTGTACGAACTGATGCACGAGGACTTCCGTCATTTGGAATTGAAAAATCAAATCCATCAAAAAACAAGCAAAGACCTTGACAAACAGCAACGCGAATATTTTCTAAATCAACAGATTAGAACGATTCAGGATGAGTTGGGAGGCGGAGCAGAATCTGATGCCGACGAAATCAAGAAAAAAGCTTCCAAAATAAAGTGGAGTGCTGATGTTGAGGCTCATTTCCAAAAGGAAATACAAAGATTACAAAGACAGCACCCGAATTCTCCGGACTTCAATGTTCAGAGAAATTACTTGGATTTCTTTACAGATTTGCCTTGGGAACACTATTCCAAAGACCATTTTGATCTTAACAAAGCGGAAAAACTTCTGGATAAAGAACATTTTGGATTAGAAGATATCAAGAAAAGAATTTTGGAACATATCGCTGTTTTGAAATTGAAAAATGATATGAAATCTCCGATTCTTTGTTTGGTTGGTCCTCCGGGAGTTGGGAAAACTTCTTTGGGGAAATCTATTGCAGATGCACTTGGAAGAAAATATGTTCGTGTTTCGCTTGGTGGTTTGCACGACGAAAGCGAAATCCGTGGACATAGAAAAACCTATATTGGAGCGATGGCGGGAAGAATTCTTCAATCCATCAAAAAATCCGGAACATCCAATCCTGTAATTGTTTTGGATGAGATTGATAAAATCGGGCAAGGTGTTCACGGCGACCCAAGTTCGGCTTTGTTGGAAGTTCTTGACCCTGAACAAAATAACAATTTCTACGATAACTTCTTAGAAATGGGTTATGACCTTTCAAAAGTAATGTTCATCGCAACTGCTAATTCACTATCTACTATTCAGACTCCTTTGTTGGACAGAATGGAAGTTATCAGCATTGCCGGTTACACTTTGGAAGAGAAAATTGAAATTGCTAAGCGCCATTTGATCAAAAAACAACTTCAGGAAAATGGTTTGGATGCTAAATCCTTAAAACTAGGAAATACTGAATTAAAACATATCATAGAAGCTCATACGTCGGAAAGTGGGGTTAGAAGATTAGAGAAAAGAATTGCTGGGATTGCGCGTTGGGTAGCGCTTCAGATTGCAATGGAAAAAGATTTTGACCCGAAAATTTCTGTCGATAAAGTTGACGAAATATTGGGCGTTCCAAGACCAAAAACTTTATCCGAAATCACAGATGTTCCAGGTGTTGTCACAGGTTTGGCTTGGACAAGCGTTGGTGGCGACATTCTGTTCATAGAAAGTATTCTTTCTAAAGGAAAAGGAGGACTGACAATGACCGGAAATCTTGGAAATGTAATGAAAGAATCGGCTACAATTGCATTGGAATTCATCAAAGCACATTACGAAGAATTGGGAATTTCGGAAGAAGATATTGAGAAGAAAAACATCCACGTTCACGTTCCGGAAGGCGCGACACCAAAAGATGGTCCTTCTGCCGGAATTGCAATGTTAACATCAATGGTTTCAAGCTTTAAAAATAAAAAAGTTAAACCTCATCTGGCTATGACTGGCGAAATTACACTTCGTGGAAAAGTGTTGCCTGTTGGCGGAATCAAGGAAAAATTATTAGCTGCAACAAGAGCCGGAATCAAGGAGGTCATTCTTTGTGAGGCGAATAGAAAAGATGTGGAAGAAATTAAAAAAGATTACCTGAAACATCTGAAAGTCAATTATGTAAGAAACATGAGTGAAGTTATTGAAATCGCTTTGAAGTAAGCATTTCCATAAATTCATTTTAAAAATATCATCCGTTTGTGAAATTTCGCAAACGGATTTTTTTTTAAGTTATTTATAAAAAAGTTGTCTCAAGGCAATTCTTGAATTGGGAAAAAGAATTAATTTAGAATTCAATTAAAAAACTATTCGTCTTATGAAATATGTTAAATTTATTCTTTGCCTGCTTTTCGGATTGATGTTTATTAATGCAGGATTAGACAAGTTTCTGCATTATATGCCAATGCCGGAAATGAAACCGGAACAAATGAAATTATTTTCTGCTTTTGGGGAAATTGTTTGGTTGATGCCGTTAATTGGTACTGTTGAAGTTATTGGAGGATTATTATTTATTATTCCTAAAACCAGAGCTTTGGGCGCAATAGTAATCCTACCTGTACTGGTAGGAATTGTACTTCACAACTTCACTTTATTCCCAACGAACGAAGGCAGAATAATTGCGGTTGTTCTTTTATTAATCAATATTTGGGTGCTAATTGATAACCGAAAAAAATACAAAGCTTTATTAAGCTAAAAAATAAAAGGGAAGATTGTTTTGATCTTCCCTTTTCTATTATAATTGCTCAATTGCTTTTACGACTCTATCTTTGTCAACAACCATCGCCTGGATATGTTCTCCGGAAAATTCTAAAAACTGTTTAGGTTCTGGCGCATTGTTATAAATGACTTGACCGTGTTCAAAAGGAACTGTTGAGTCGCCTTTGCTATAAAGAAATAATTTTGGAAGTCCTTTCAAAGCTTTAATATCTTCTTTTGCAGAGTAAGGAGAAATCACATATCTTTCGATAATATCTTTCATTTCCGGTTTAAATTTGATGGCAATATCTGTGAAAGAGGACATTCCGCCGTCCAAAATCAGTCCTGATATTTTAGCCTGATTATCTTTAGCTAAGTGTGTCGAAATCTGAGACCCCAAAGAAGCTCCATAAATGTAGATTTTTGTATTCTTGATATCTTGGCGGGTCAATAGATAATTGAACATTTTTTGACCATCTTCTGCCACATTCAAATGTGTTGGTTTTCCTGTTGATTTTCCGTAACCTCTAACATCTACCATTACAACCTGAAACCCATCTTCAACCAAGGGTTTAGTAATATATTGATAAGTGGAGATATTTCCTGCCGCTCCATGGAAAAATAAAATGGTTTTTTGGATTGATTTTGATTCCGGCTTCAAAACAACTGCAGTAATAGTGTCATTTTCTACAGGCAGACTTACATTTTCGATATTTTTGAATTCCAAAGGTTTCATTTCCTTCTTTGGCTGATAGAATTTATCGTCCATTTGAGCCTTAGAAAAGATTGATAATAATATCAAGAATAGGGAGTAGAATACTGATGTTTTCATTGTTTTAATTTATTTGATGGTTCAAAAGTAGAGTGCCTGAGCATCAAAAAGAAAATTATCCGACCGAATCGTAAAAAACACTGACCGAATTGTCAATTTGAAGGATGAAGCAAAAAAAAGAGACTTAATAGTAAGTCTCTTTTTTATAATTGATTGAAATATTAATCTTTCATTCTTGCGATAACGTCCAAACCACCTTTGGTCTTGTCTCCAATTTTACAAAGGATTTCTGTATCCAAAGGAAGGAAAACATCCATTCTGGAACCAAATTTAATGAATCCGAATTCGTGTCCTGCTTTCGCCTTATCCTGAACATTACAATAGAAAACGATTCTTCTTGCTACATAACCTGCAATCTGGCGGAAAACCACTTGATGATTGGTCAAACTTTTTACAGCAACCGTAGTTCTTTCGTTCTCTGTAGAAGATTTTTCGTGCCACGCAACCAGATATTTTCCTGGGTGATACTTTTTGTAATTCACTTCTCCGCTAACAGGGTAACGGCAGATATGAACATTCAGCGGTGACATAAAAATAGAAACCTGAATACAATTAGCCTTCAAAACTTCATCTTCGAAAACTTCTTTTATCATTACCACTTTCCCATCAACAGGCGCCACTACATTTTCTGTATGGTCTAAAATTGCTCTTGTAGGAACTCGGAAAAACCAGAAAATCAATCCTAACATCACCAATAATGGAATTAGAATAACCAAAGACCATAATTGTAAATAATAAATAGATATGGTTCCGATAAATGCAATGAACAAAATTGCAACAATCAAGGTTCCTTTCGATTCTTTATGAAGTTTCATATAATTAATTTTAAACCAATTTTTCTAAAATAAAATATAAGTAAATAACCGGCGCACAAATGATAAAACTGTCCAATCTATCAAGAATACCGCCGTGACCCGGAATAATGTTTCCACTGTCTTTAACCGCAAAACTACGCTTTAACTGACTTTCTACCAAATCTCCCAACGGAGCGAATACAGAAACAAGGAATCCAACAATCATCCAATTCCCTCTCAGTTCAGGGAAATATTGTTCTACAAAGAAGCCTAAAACTAATGTCAAAACTACACCTCCGGCAAAACCTTCCCAAGTTTTTTTAGGCGAAATTCTTGGTGCCATTTTATGTTTTCCGAAGAATTTTCCTGTGAGATAAGCAAAAGTATCACTGCTCCAAATCAAAACAAAAAGCATAAATACTTCTAAAGTAAAAGGCTTACTTGGATCCAGTGTACTGAATTTTGGCAATCCTAAAGCAAAACCAAAAGGCAAAGCAAGATAAACCACAGTAAAAATCAATTTACCATTTTCGAAATAGAGTTCGCGGGAATATTTGAAAAGAGTAATCGCTGCAATTGGAATTAATGCCAAAGACAACATCTCGCTGAAGTTATAATCAAAGAAAAAACCGTGATAGAAAAACCGCTTAGAGAATTTGTAATAGATGAATGCTGCAATCGGGAAAACCAGCCATTTGTAAATGCTGTTATCAAATTTCATAATCTTGATACATTCATAAAGCCCTACAACCAGAAAGAACGTTATCAATCCGTAAAAAAGATACTGCTGCTTTACTTCTGGCAAAAAACTGCTAAACAGATATTCTCCCAAAGGTGTCGTACAAATCGCTATTACCAGAACATATATAAGTCCCGAAACAGAACGCTGAATGAAATTTTTATCCAAAACTGAAATTTAATCTTCCAGCAAAAGTAAGAAAAGTTTGGTATTATCCTTATTAGGAGTATCCAATTTGGACTGGCTTCCGCTGATAGAAGTCAAATTCTTGAGGTTTCCTGCACGTTTTACTTTCATCATCGCCTCGTTCAAATTGCTTGCAATCTGAGAAACATTGGCCATGATGATGATTTTGCTTGGTAGGCGTGAGGAGTGATAATGTAGAATATTATTATGGGACAGCATTATTCTGCCATCAAAAGCAATCAGATATTCGCAAGTGATGAAAGCGGCATCGTTATCTTCTGTAAGCTCAGGCGAGTTAGTCGTTTTGATAACATCCAGAAAATTTTTCAAATCCTGATCCCAGCAAAACACATTATTAATCTGCTCGATTTTTACAATCTGATTAAGTGTTTGCAAAGCTTCTGACTCATCCGCACAATAATTGAAAAAGCCACCAGAATGCGTAAAAAGTTGCGCAAACTTATAATCCAAATCTGCATCACGAAGCTGATCCGCCAGTTTTGTTACATCTGGTTCGGCCTCTTCGGGCTGGTTCATTATCTTATTTACGATTTTCTTAAACAGACTCAATTTCTGTGCTTTTTTTATTAATTATTACAAATGTAAAGAATTATTATAATACTCTAAAAACCAAAACTTTATTTTAATAAAAAAATCCTAAATAATATAGGATTTTTTTATTCTTTTATGAATAGATCATCAATTTAACTCTCTGTATTTAAGACATTTCCAGCATCAGCAGGATTGTCTAAACTAGACACAGGTTTTTCCGTTAATTCTGGATCCCAAGCACGTTTACCAAAGATTTCTTCAAGATCTTCACGGAAAATTACCTCTTTTTCCAGTAATTTATTGGCCAAAGCATCTAACTTATCTCTATTCTCAGTAAGAATTGTAATTGCTCTTTGGTACTGAGTTTCTACTAACTTAGAGATCTCTTCGTCAATCAGTTTGGCTGTTTGCTCAGAATAAGGTTTTCCAAAGCTATACTCAGACTGACCTGAACTGTCATAATAGGAAATGTTTCCTACTTTGTCATTCAGACCGTAGATTGTAACCATTGCCTGTGCTTGTTTTGTTACTCTTTCAAGATCCGATAATGCCCCAGTAGAAATGTTTCCAAAAACAGCTTGTTCAGCAGCTCTACCTCCAAGCGTTGCACAAATCTCGTCCAACATTTGCTGAGTCGTTGTCAACTGTCTTTCTTCTGGAAGATACCAGGCTGCTCCAAGAGAGCGTCCTCTAGGAACAATCGTCACTTTAAGAAGTGGCGCAGCATGTTCTACCAACCAAGAGATCGTTGCGTGACCAGCTTCGTGGAAAGCTACTCTTCTCTTTTCAGAAGGTTTGATGGCCTTATTTTTCTTTTCAAGACCACCTATGATTCTGTCAACAGCATCAAGAAAATCTTGTTTATTTACAGCTTCATGAGAATTTCTTGCTGCGATAAGAGCAGCCTCATTACAAACATTTGCGATATCAGCTCCACTGAAACCAGGTGTTTGCTTTGCCAAAAATTCTCTATCAATAGAATCGTCTAACTTGATTTTTTTCAAATGCACATCGAAGATTTGTTTTCTCTCGTGCAATTCCGGAAGGTCTACATAGATAGAACGGTCAAAACGTCCAGCTCTCATCAATGCTTTATCCAAAATATCAGCCCTGTTGGTTGCTGCCATTACGATGACGTTGACATCTGTCCCGAAACCATCCATTTCTGTAAGTAACTGATTCAGCGTATTTTCACGTTCGTCATTGCCGCCTTGAAAACCACCTTTTCCTCTTGCTCTACCAATCGCATCAATCTCATCGATGAAGATAATTGCCGGTGATTTTGCACGAGCCTGAGCAAAAAGGTCTCTAACTCTGGAAGCTCCAACGCCAACAAACATCTCTACGAAATCTGAACCTGAAAGTGAGAAGAACGGAACTTTAGCTTCTCCTGCAACAGCTTTCGCCAATAAGGTTTTACCAGTTCCCGGAGGCCCAACCAAAAGAACACCTTTTGGAATTTTACCTCCTAACTTTGTATATTTTTCAGAATTCTTCAAGAAATCTACAACTTCCTGAACTTCTTCTTTAGCACCTTCCAATCCTGCAACATCTTTGAAAGTAACCTGCAGTTTGTCTTTCTCATCAAATAATTTGGCTTTAGATTTTCCTATACTGAAGATTTGTCCGCCAGGACCTCCAGCACCACCTCCCATTTTTCTGAAGATGAAGAAATATATTAATGCGAAGAATCCTCCCCAAATCAATACCGTAAAGAATATCTCAGACATTCCGCTTTGGCTTTTTCCAAATTCCATTGTAGCTTGCTTCGGAAGTTTGGAATTGATTGTATCAAATTTTTCCTGAAAGTATCTCAAATCACCGTAAGTCAATACAAAATCCGGATTTGGTTTGATATTGATTACAGAAAGCGGATCGCTTTTTTTCTCTCCTTTTTCTAATTCTGCCTTTGCTGCTTTGGTAAGATAAACATCGGCTTTGGAATTATCCTTGAAGACCATTATCTCGTTTACCTTGCCTTGCTGCACAAGACTGTAAAAATCTTTTTCATCTATATTTTTCACCATAGAATCTCCCAAAAGTCCTGGAAGAAATATCAGTAAAATAAGTCCCAACAAAACCGGTATAAACCAATTGAATCCTTTGTTATTCATTCTTATTTTTTAAAATTGTTGATGCAAAATGCATCTGTTTTTAGCTTTCTACTTTCGTGATTTTGGCATCTCCCCAAAGTTCCTCGATATCGTAATAATCGCGGATTTCTTTCTGGAAAATGTGAACCACTACAGAAACGTAATCTACCAAAACCCACATAGAGTTCTCAGTCCCTTCTACGTGCCAAGGTCTGTCGTTGAGTTCGTTTCTAACTTTTTTTTCTACGTTACCAGCGATTGCAGAAACCTGTGTGTTTGAGTTTCCACTGCAGATGACAAATGTACCTGCTGCTGCATTTTCTATGTTTGATAAGTCGAAGATTTGAATGTCTTCTCCTTTTGTATCTTGAATCGCTTCTACGATTTTGTCTACCAATAATTGTTTTTCTGTACTTTTACTCATTCAAAAAATTGTCTAATTTGCAAATTTATTGATTTTTATCTATTTATCTCCCGTTTTCCATCGCAATAATCTCTTAAAGTTTTCATAAATGAGCCGCATTATACATCTTGAAGAATGTTTTTCTACCAATGACGAAATTTTGTCTCTTTTAAGTGATGACGAATCAACTGCCGTTTTTACTTTTAATCAAACCAAAGGTCGTGGACAATATGGAAATGAATGGCGAGTAATCCCGAATCAGAATCTGGCTTATAGTATTGCTGTAAAATCTTCTAAAATCAATATCTCTGATACATCTCTCAATTATTATACCGCTATTATTGTTCGGGATTTTCTTGCCAATCTGACCAATGCCAATGCTAGGATAAAATGGCCAAATGATGTTATCCTCAATGGAAAAAAAGTTTGCGGCATTCTTATCGAAAAAAAGAAAATCAATCATCAGGAATTTTACATCTTGGGCATTGGAATCAATATTTTACAAGACGATTTTTCCCACATTCCTAAAGCAGGTTCGGTTTTGACTACCGCAGGATTAAGTTTTGACTTGATGGAATTTGTAGTTCAATTTCATCAAAATGTAATTTCAAGATTAGATAACGTTCCTTCTGAAGAAGAAATTTTGGATAATTACAATCAGAATTTGTTCAGAAAAGAAGAGATTTCGGTTTTTGATAAAAACGGTGTGCGCCAAAATGGCATAATAAAAAATGCTGACAAAAGTGGTTTTCTTTGGATTGATTTGGAAAATGAAGGCTTGCAGAAATTCTTTCATAAAGAAATTGTGTTGCTTTATTGATTTATTTGAACACAAGGCTTGCAAAAATTTTATTCCATATTCCATTTATAAGTTAGCAAAGCGCTTACGCTCAGCAAAAGTAAAAATTTGAAAATCTTGAAGTTACTGATTTGCTCTTTTAATGTAAAGATAAGCTGCAATCGGTGCAAAAACGATGTTGGGTAGCCACATTGCCAATAAAGGCGTGAGTGTTTTGTTTTCGGAAACGACATTCAGAACCTGAAAAGAGAACACGAATAAAAATGCCAAGGCAATTCCTAACGCCAAGTTCAAACCTAATCCGCCACGTTTTTTTTCGGATGACAAAGACAATCCCAAAAATGTCAAAATAATAATAGAAACCGGCATTGATGTTCTTTGATAAAGCTCATTGTAAAAGGAGGTTACGTTATTATTACCTTTCATTCTTTCACGCTTTATCATCTCCAATAATTCTGGCGTGGTTTTGTTTTGAGCTACCAGTTTGTCAGGAAATAATTCGGATGGTGGTAATTTGAAATCCTGAATCTTAGTTGGTCCGCTTCCAAGAATCTCGGTATTATCTTTTTTGACCGTTCGTTCTGTATAATTGCTGATGGTAAAATTCTTTTTCTTTGCATCCCATTGGATATCCGTAGCGGTAATCTGATAAATCAGTTTCTTGTTTTTATCAAATTTCTGATACATATAACCAGTCCCCCGATTTTCCTTTTTGTTGTAGCTATTGACAAAAATATATTCGCTGGGATTGATGTTGGAGGCAATGCTCATACTTCCCAGAAGTTTTTCTTTATTAATAGCGTTGTAGGTGTAAGGCTCCAAAACATTTTTCTTGATATTGGACCAGGGTAAAATAAAGTGATTAACTGCTAAAGTGATAAATGCAATCAATAAAGAAGTCACAAGATAAGGTCTTGCAAATCGGTGAAAACTAGCGCCACTACTTACAATCGCCACAATTTCTGTATTATTCGCCATTCTGGAAGTGAAGAAAATAACGGTAATGAAAACGAGGATCGACATAAATGTCAGAATCAAATTCATAATCCAAAATGGATAGAAATTCAGTAAAAAATAACCAACTGTAAATCCGTTGCTCTCAATCCTTGGGGTTTTCGCCTGAACGTCTACCACCATAATAATCACAGATAACAACACCAACATAAAAATGAGGGTTCCCAAATATTTTTTGATGACATAAAGGTCTATGATTTTCATCTAGTTATAATTGATAAATGATGATTGATAATTGATTAAATCTTGATTTTTTTTCTGTCTTTTTACAGCCTTTGCTTCAACTGAGGAATAACCTGGTCTTTCCACTGATAAAAATCGCCTGCAATAATATGTTCTCTAGCCACTTTTACCAAATCCAGATAAAATGCCAAATTATGAATCGATGCAATTTGTTTTGCCAAATATTCTTTCGCTACAAAAAGGTGACGTACATAAGCTTTGCTGTATTCTTGGTCCACATAGCTTGTCCCAAACTCATCCAAAGGTGAAAAATCTGCTTTCCACTTTTCGTTTTTCATATTCATCACCCCTTGCCAAGTGAAGAGCATTGCGTTTCTCGCATTTCTCGTCGGCATCACACAATCCATCATATCAACACCAAAACCAATACTTTCCAGAATATTCCAAGGGGTTCCAACACCCATCAAATATCTTGGTTTATCTTTTGGTAGAATGTCTGTTACTTCGTTTGTGATTCTGTACATTTCGTCTTCAGGTTCACCTACGGAAAGTCCACCAATGGCGTTACCTTCTGCGCCAGCTTCTGAAATAACCTCAGCCGAAATTTTCCTTAAATCTGAATAACAAGACCCTTGAACAATCGGGAACAATCTCTGTTTGTGACCGTACAATTCTTTGTTTTCCTCAGTCCAATCGATACATCTTTTTAACCAACGATGCGTTAACTCCATTGAAGTTTTTACAGCATTATAATCACTCGGATAAGCAATACACTCATCAAATGCCATAAAAATATCAGCTCCGATTTGTCTTTGGATTTGCATAGAAACCTCTGGCGACATAAAGTGCATACTACCGTCGATATGCGATTTGAATTTCACGCCTTCTTCCGTAATTTTTCTGCTTTTTGCCAAAGAAAAAACCTGATAACCACCGGAATCCGTCAGGATTGGTCTGTCCCAATTCATAAATTGGTGAAGTCCGCCCGCTTGCTCCATAATATCCATCTTTGGACGAAGCATCAAATGGTAAGTGTTTCCTAAAATAATCTGGGCTTTTATATCTTCTTTCAGTTCTCTCTGATGAACGGCTTTCACCGATGCAACAGTTCCAACCGGCATAAAAATCGGGGTTTGGATTTGTCCGTGGTCTGTCGTAATCACTCCAGCTCTCGCTTTGGACTCTGAAGTTTTTTCGATTTCAAAAAATTTCATTCTTATATCTTAATTTTCGCTTCGGTTATTATTTTACCGAATAGAACTTGATTTCCGCAACGATTATCTCGCTTGTGCAGGAACCGTTCCGTTTGCGTTAGTTTCTTTTAATTTTTTATTGATGTAAGCTTCCGCTTTTGGATCTTTTGACTTGATGATGTCCTGAGCTTTATTCATAATATCTTTCAAATCTTCCGGCTTCGTCATATAATATTTATAACTGTCCGAGAATAATTGACCTTTGATATTATATTTCTTAAGAATAAATCTCGTCGCATTTTCCGTATTGATATTTCCTCCGATGGCATAACTCTGGTCATTGATGGCAAAATCTGCAATAATCTCAGACATTTTCTCTTCGGGTAAAATATGCGCAGGTTTTTGTATCGCTTCTTCGCAAGACAAAGCACAGAAAATCATTATTAAAGAAAAAATAAAATACCTCATATCATAATTTTTCCACCACATAGGCACAATAGATTTTAGAAAGAAAAAATTCTTCATTAGTTAAAATAGCTATTTGTTCTTTGCTTTTCATTTGTTAAACTACAATTCCTATGTGTGGTTTTTATATTTACAATTTTCCGATCAGGTTTTTCCATTTGAGATTCAGTACACCGAAAACGGCTTCCTGGATGATGCCGCCATTCATTTTGCTTTCACCTTCTGTTCTGTCTGTGAAAATAATTGGAACTTCTACGATTTTAAGGTTTTTCTTGAAAACGCGGTATTTCATTTCAACCTGGAAACCGTAGCCTTTCAGTTTGATTTTGTCCAAACCGATTGCAATTAATGTTTCTTTTCTAAAACAAACAAACCCCGCAGTCGTATCGTGAATCGGAAGCCCAAGAACAAATCGTACATATTTCGAAGCAAAGTAAGACAGCAAAACTCTTCCCATCGGCCAGTTCACCACATTCACACCTTGCGAATATCTGGATCCAACGGACATATCTGCATTTTTGCAGGCTTCGTAAAGCTTGATTAAATCTTTTGGATTGTGGGAAAAATCGGCATCCATCTCGAAAATGAAATCATAGTCGTTATGAATCGCCCATTGAAATCCGTGAATATACGCTTTACCCAATCCATCTTTGATTTTTCTAACAGTCAAGTGTAGCTGAATTGGATATTTTTCCCGTAAACTTTTTACAATTTCTGCAGTTCCGTCCGGAGAAGAGTCATCCACCACCAACACATGAAAATCCTGCTGCAAATCAAAAACCGCCGAAATGATTTTTTCGATGTTTTCTTTTTCGTTGTAAGTTGGAATTATGACAAGCTTCTTCATCCGTGAAATAATTCGCAAAGATAATCTTTTACACGTTAACCTTTTTTGATGGATTATAAATTAACTTTTTTTAACCAGAATATTTAATAATTAAATTTACCATTAGCCATTTCTAATTCCTATTTTTGCAAAAATTTTTTGAAGTTGATTAGAATCGCGGAACATAACGATTGGGTGATATATTGTATTCTTGGGAGTATCTTTATATACATTATCCTTTTGTCTGTTTTCCAGAGAGAGGCCAACATCAAGGATTTTTTACTTCAAAAAATTGAAGATTCTAACAACCTCACACCATCCTGGGTTATCATTTCTATTGTGAAATGTGTGATGACGGCGCTTTTATTATCACAGTTTGTTCCGATTGTTCCAAAGTCTTTATCCGACATTCACTTGTTTGGTTTTGAAATTAACAAGTTCGGGTTTACTTTTTTGACTTTGTTAAGTTTTGACATTGTTAGAAACATTCTGACTTTCTTTTTCTACTCCAGCGTTGGAAGCGGTAAAAATCTGAAAGGCCTGACATTGGTTTCAAGTAAATTTTACTTTTTGGAGTCAATCGCTTTCATTGTGGCATCATTTGCGCTTTATTACTTTCCGGTTGACTTGGTGAAGTATTTTTATTTCATCATTGGTCTGGTTATTTTTTCTTTTATTTTGAAAAACTTAATATACTTATTCCACAAACAATCCATTTTGCCAGAAAACTGGTATTATAAATTTTTGTATATTTGCACGCTTCAAATAGTACCGGTATTGGTACTTTGGAAGTTCTTATTTTATTGAATGTAACATACACATTTTAAGATGAAAATCAAATCTATTTTAGTGTCACAGCCCGCTCCGAATGAATCTTCACCTTATTTGGAAATAGCGAAAAAAGAGAAAATCAAAATCGATTTTCGTCCTTTTATACACGTAGAAGGTGTGGATGCGAAAGAACTCAGAACTCAGAAAATAGACCTGACGCAATATACGGGCGTTATTTTCACGAGTAAGAATGCGATTGACCATTATTTTCGTCTTGCTGAGGAAATGAGATTCAGCGTTCCGGATTCTATGCGTTATATCTGCCAGTCGGAAGCGATTGCCAACTACTTGCAGAAGCATATTGTTTATAGAAAAAGAAAAATCAGCTTTGGTGAGAAGAACTTTTCAGATTTAGCAGCTTTGTTCAAAAAGCATCCGTCTGAGAAATATCTTTTACCTTCTTCTGATGTCTTAACACCAGAAATCCCGAAGGTTTTAGATGCAGCCAACCTAGACTGGACAAGAGCAATAATGTATAAAACTGTTCCGAGTGATTTGACAGATATCAACATCAAAGATTACGATATGTTGGTATTTTTCAGTCATCAGGGAATCAAATCTTTAGGAATCAATTTCCCAGATTTCAAACAAGAAGATACAAAAATTGCTGTTTTCGGAACTACTACCCAAGCCGCTGCAGAAGAAGCAGGATTGACAGTTAACGTAATGGCTCCAACCAAAGAAAATCCGTCTATGACAATGGCCATAGAAAAATATATCAAAAGTATCAATAAATAATTATTGACCACATAAATCAAAACCGTCCCGAATTTTTTGGGATGGTTTTTTGTTTAAATTTGTTAAATCTGAAAAAATCTCTTCAGAAAACTTTTTACCACATAGACACATAGTTTTCCGAAACTTAAATATAATTCTAGAGTTCAAATACAAAATATTTTAATTCTATGTGCCTATGTGGTTTTAATAAATATCAATTTCAAAATGAACGCTCCACAAGCTAAAAAAATAGATAAACTTCTAGAAATCCATAACGATAAAAGAAATGACCCATATTTCTGGATGAATGAACGTGAAAATCCGGAAGTCATCCAATATCTGGAGGAAGAAAATGCCTACACAGATTTTGTGATGAAGGATACAGAAGACCTTCAGAACGATTTGTATGAGGAAATGAAATCCCGATACAAAAAAGACGACGAGTCTTTGCCTTATTTCTTCAACAGTTATTGGTACATCGTACGTTATGAAGCTGGAAAAGAGTATCCGATTTTCTCCAGAAAATTTCAATCTTTGGATAATGAAGAAGAGATTTTACTGAATGTCAATATTCTGGCAGAAGGCGAAGCTTTCTTCGAAACCGGAAGTATGTCTATTAGCGTGAACAACGATATTATGGCCTACTCTACCGATAATGTTGGGAGAAGAATTTACAAGATTTATTTTAAGAATCTTAAAACCGGAGAACTTTATCCTGATGTTATCGAAAATGCAACCGGAAAAGCAGTTTGGGCCAATGATAACGAACACGTTTTCTACATCAGAAAGGATGAAAGTCTCAGAGCATTTCAAATCTACCGTCACAAATTAGGAACAGATTCTTCTGAAGACGTTTTGATTTTCCACGAGGAAGATGAGACTTTTGATGTTAGCGTCTTTAAAACCAAATCTTTAGAATACATTTTCATCGCTGCTTCATCTACTAATGAAGATGAAATGAGATTTATTCCGGCTAATAATGTTTTTGCAGACTGGACAATTGTTCAACCAAGAACAGAGGATTTGGAATATTCGGTGGAGCATTACGAGGATGATTTTTATATCATTACGAACACAGATGATTCTACCAACTTCAAAATCGTAAAAACTAAAGTTGATAAGCCGTCAATGGAAAATTGGCAGGATTTCATTCCACACAGGGAAAATGTTTTGTTGGAAGGTTTTGAGATTTTCAAAAATTATTTTGTAATCGAAGAACGTGAAAAAGGTCTTTTACAAATTAACATCATTGATAATCAAAATAATAACTCCTATTACCTGCCATTCTCAGATCCGACTTATACCGCTTACATCGGAATCAATCTGGAGTTTGATACGGATATTTTGCGTTTCGGTTATACATCATTGACCAAACCAGCCTCTACTTTCGAATATAATATGAAAGACAAAACCACCGTACTTCTTAAAGAACAGGAAGTTTTGGGCGGTAAATTCTTCGCAGAGAATTATATCTCAGAAAGAATCTGGGCAACTGCAAGAGATGGAAAAGAAGTCGCCATTTCTTTGGTTTATCACAAAGACACACCAAAGTCAGCAAATACACCTCTTCTACTCTATGGATACGGAAGTTATGGACACACCGTTGATGCAAGTTTTTCCAGCGTGAGATTATCTCTTTTGGACAGAGGATTTATTTATGCAATCGCACACATCAGAGGTGGCGAATATCTTGGTCGTGAATGGTATGAAGACGGAAAAATGCTTCAGAAGAAAAACACATTTTTTGATTTTATCGATGCAGCAAAATACTTAATATCAGAAAATTATACATCTCCAAAACATCTTTACGCAATGGGCGGAAGTGCAGGCGGACTTTTGATGGGAGCAGTAATCAATTATAATCCGGAATTATTCAATGGGATTGTGGCTCAGGTTCCTTTTGTGGATGTTGTAACAACTATGCTGGATGAAACAATTCCTTTGACGACGGGAGAATACGACGAATGGGGAAATCCGAATGACAAGGAATATTATGATTATATGAAGTCCTATTCGCCTTACGACAACATCGAAGCCAAAGATTACCCAAATATTTTAATTACAACCGGATTCCACGATTCGCAGGTTCAATATTGGGAGCCTGCAAAATGGACGGCGAAGTTGAGAGATTTGAAAACAGACAACAACATTCTGATTTTCAAAACCGATATGAGTTCCGGACACGGTGGTGCCAGCGGAAGATTCGAAAGTCTGAAGGAGATTGCTTTGGAATATGCATTTTTGTTAAAAATCGACCAATAACTTCTCTTTCACCTCATCTTTATATTTTCTCCCAACAGGAATTGTCAAATTATTGATTTCAATCTTGCTGGGAGAAACCGAGGTCATATGATCTTTATTAATCAAAAATGAGCGATGAATTCTTACAAATTTGGATTCGGGTAATAGTTCCTGAACCGATGTCAATGTTTTGAGAACCGTGATTTCAGTATCGTTCAGTTTTATCTTGCAGTAATTTCTGAGACTTTCCACAAAAACAATATCATTGATTTTGATTTTCCTTACACTTTTATCGACTTTCAGATTGATGTAAGAATCATCGTTATTATCCTGAATTATAGTGTCCTCTTTTAACAATTTATTTTCTTCATTCAACTTCGAATAGTTTTTTTCAAGATTTTCAATCGTTGTCAGATAAGTATAAGCGATCGGAATCATCGCTGCGATATTGATATCCAAAGCCGTATTCATAATTTCTGACAGGACAAAAAAGCCGTTATTCTTAAACTCCGGAAGAAAATTAGGTTGAATAAAATAAAGAAACAAAGGACGTTGGATAAAAACACTTATCAGTCCGACCAATATCACATAAGAGATAAAGAAACTGAAATATTTTTTCCGATTGAAAAACTTTGGCAATAGGTAAAAAAGCGTGACATAAACCAATAGCATCCGCGAAGGAAGACAGCAAATCTGAATCATAATATTCCGCAAATAATTGTCATCAGAAATACCCCAAACCAATCCAAAAAACAGCACAAACGCTATCCAGTAGAAAGCGTGCTTCATCCAAAATTTGGATTTGAAATGTTCAAGAATGGATTGATTCATATTTTTAAGGTTGCTCAAATTTAATTATTTATCTGAAATCATTTCCAGTGATTTGCTTTTTGTACAGAATAACCTGTCGTTTGTCCAAAAGGCTTGTAACAAAAGGAAAGTAGAAATAGTTTTGTTCAAAATTCAAACTAAAAAATGAAACTTTCAATTTCTTTTTCACTTCTGTTTTTAGCATTTTTCTTTCCGATTTTAGGATTCGGTCAGGAAAACAAAGCCACTCTTGAAGCTGTAGAATATCTTAAGCAAAATCCAAAAAGTCCGAAAGATTATCTCGTTTCAAAATTCAAGAATTATCCTATTGTACTTTTGGGTGAAGACCACGCTGTGAAAGAAAATCTAGATTTTGTCAAAAGCCTTATTCCGGAACTATATCAGGCCGGTGTTTACAATCTCTGTATGGAATTCGGTGCTTTCGAAAAGCAGAAAGAGCTGGATGAATTGCTGAATTCTGAAAAATTCGATGAGAGAAAAGCAAAAGATATGTTCTTTTATTACAATGTCGGCTGGGCTTACAAAGAATATTTTGACATCTATAAAGCGGTTTGGGAATTCAATAAAACCTTAAAATCTGATGCTAAAAAATTCCGAATCGTCAATCTGAGTTATCAATACCGTTGGGAAAACTTCAAAGGTGGTGCAAGAACGCCCGAGAATATGAAAGCCGTTTTCAATCTGGGAACGCCAGACCAATTCCGAACGGAAATCATCAAAAAGGAAATCATTGATAAAAATGAAAAAGCCTTGATTTATATGGGACACGTTCACGTTTTCACCAAGTACAAAATGCCAATCCTGAAAGTGAACAACGATGATTTTTGTGATTATGATGAAGGAATGGTCGGAAATCGTCTTTACAGATTGATGCCTGATAAGGTTTTCAACATTATGTTTCACACACCTATGTTTTCCAAAACTCAGTACAATCCGGCTTATGTTTCGCCTGCGAATGGAGAATTGGAAAATGCACTTCAAAAACTCAATTATCCACAGATTGGCTTTGATTTGATTAATACGCCTGTTGGAAAATTAAAGGATAATAGCTTTTTCAGTTTTTGTCATCCTGATTTTAAAATGGAAGATTTTTTTGACGGTTATATTTTCCTCAAACCTTTCAAAGATTTGACTGGTTGCACGTATGATGATGATTTTTTCTCTGGAAAGGATTGGAATTATATTGAGAATAATTTTCCGGATCCGGACTGGAGAAAACCTAAAAATCTGGAAGATTACAAAACAGAAATTAAGAAGTATATCAATATCAAAGACCGTTACAGAGATGTGATTCAGACTTCGGTTCCTGATGTGAGTTCCGGTAAAATCATCAGAATTAATCAATTCCCTTCGAAATATGTGTCGTCCAGAAATGTTGATATCTGGTTGCCGGAAAACTTCAATCCCAATAAAAAATATGCGGTTCTCTATATGCACGACGGTCAGATGCTTTTTGACCCAAAAATCAACTGGAACAATTCCGAATGGAAAGTGGATGAAAATTATACAGAACTCAGCAAAAAAATTAAACTGAAAGATTGCATCATTGTCGGACTTTGGAATACTGGCGCAACCCGGCATTCGGAGTATTTTCCACAAAAAGCTTTTGAAAGTTTATCTAAAGAGCTACAAAATCAAACACTTGAAAAATACTTTCTAGGAAAAGTGCAGTCGGATAACTATTTGAAATTCATAGTAGAAGAGGTAAAACCATTTATCGATAAAAATTATCCAACGCTCAAAGACAGGGAAAATACTTTCATCGCCGGTTCCAGTATGGGCGGATTGATATCGATGTATGCGATTTGTGAGTATCCCGAAGTTTTTGGCGGCGCAGCTTGCCTTTCCACCCATTGGGTTGGAATCACAGACCTTTCTGATGACGAAATCCCTTCTGCGTTTGAAAATTATCTCAAACAGAAACTCCCGAATCCGAAAACGCATAAAATCCATTTCGATTTTGGAACGGAAGGATTGGACAGTCGCTATGAGAAACATCAGAACAAAGTCGATTTGATAATGACGGAAAAAGGATTCAACAAAAATAACTGGACAACCAGAAAATTTGAATCGGCTGATCACAGCGAAAATTCCTGGAGCAAACGGCTATCAATTCCATTAGAATTTCTTCTGAAAAAATAACTAATCTAAATCTATTAATCAATGAAAAAATCACTTGCAATACTCCTACTTTTCATCAGTTTCAATCTCATTCTTTCTCAAAAAATCGAAAGAATAGAACCGGCCAATTGGTGGGTTGGGATGAAAAATAATTCGGTCACTTTATTAATTTATGGTAAAGACATTTCAGATTTACAGCCTGCAATTTCTTATCCCGGCGTTACCATTACCGAAAACAAAACAGTGGAGAATAAAAACTATCTGTTTCTGACCTTGCAAATCAATCCGAATGCAAAAGCCGGAAATGTAAAAATTAAATTCCAAAAAGATAAAAAAATTGTTCTGACCCAAGATTTTCCAATTCTTGCTCGGGAAACTAACAGCGCTAATAGAGAAAGTTACGGGTCAAAAGATGCGATTCTTCTGATTTTTCCGGACAGATTTTCAAATGGTGATGAAAAGAACGACATCATCAAAACAACCTTGGAACAAAAACTTGACAGAAATAATGAAGACTCCAGACACGGCGGTGATATCCAGGGAATTATTAATCATTTGGATTACATCAAGTCTTTGGGTTACACTCAGATTTGGAACACGCCTTTGATTGAAAATGATGAGCCGACCTATTCTTATCACGGTTATGCAGCGACAGATTTTTACAAGATTGACCCGAGATTTGGAACTAATGAAGATTTGAAAAAACTATCCACAGAAGCCGGGAAAAGAAACATTGGTTTGATTTGGGATGTTGTGCTTAATCATTGTGGATCAGAGTATTATTTCGTCAAAGACTTGCCTGAGCAAAGCTGGATTAATTATCCTTATTCTGAAAACAGAGTCAGAACTAATCACCTTAAAACCACCATCACAGACCTCTACGCCACTGAAATTGATAAAGAAGAATATCTCAACGGCTGGTTCGATGGTCATATGGCAGACCTCAACCAGAAAAATCCTTTGCTGGCAAGATATCTGACCCAGAATATCATCTGGTGGATTGAGTATGCTGGGCTTTCCGGATTGCGTGTTGACACCTATTCTTATTCTGACAAAAAATTCCTAGCTGATTGGACCAAAACCATTCTCGAAGAATATCCGAAAATGAACATCGTTGCCGAAGAAATGACAAGAAATATTGCCCAGACTTCCTATTGGCAAATCGACAAAGAAAACAGCGATGGTTACAAAAGTTATATGACGATGATGATGGATTTTTCTATAAATGACAATATTGTTACTGCACTCAATGAGAAAAGCGGTTGGTTTTCAAGTTGGCGAAAGGTCTATGAAAGTGTTGCAAACGATTTTCTTTTTCCACATCCTGAGAATCAGTTGATTTTTCCGGACAATCACGATTTGGATAGGTTTTATTCTCGTCTCAACAAAAACTTTGAGAACTGGAAACTCGGGATTGCGATGTATATGACAATGCGTGGAACGCCTCAATTTTTCTATGGAACCGAAGTTCTGATGACCAATGACAAAGCCGGAAGCGATGGGCAAAGAAGAAGTGATTTCTACGGCGGTTGGAAAGGCGATTCCAAAAATGCTGTGACCGAAATAGGATTAACTAATGAAGAAAAAGAAGCGAAGAAATATTTTTCTACTTTACTTAACTGGAGAAAAACGAGTGATGCGATTGCCAATGGAAAATTTAAACATTATGCGCCAACCAATAATGATGTTTATGTTTACTTCCGATACACCGACAATCAAAAAGTGATGATTTTACTCAATAAAAACAATAATAAAGTAACGCTTGACCTTAGTCGATATAAGGAGATGATTCCTAATCACTTCAACGCTAAAAATATTATTTCTGACAAAGATTTTAGTTTTCAGAACACAATAGATATTCCGGCAAGAACAGCAATGATTTTGGAAATCCGGAATTAAAAATCATTTTTTGTAAATTCGCATCAAGATTACTAAAGCTCTGGTTTAAAATTTTAGCCAGAGTTTTGGTTTTTAATGCCAAAGTTGAGAAGAAAACTCTGGACAAAATTTAAGTAAATAAAAAATGAACGAATCCGAAATCTGGAAAAAAATAGAACACTTTTTTGAAGTTAACTTTCAAACTGAAAAAAACCCGCCAATAGAAACATTTCTATTCATTATCGGTGTTCAGGAATTGGGAAGTGGACAACAGAAATTCACCAAAGATGATAAGGTCAATTTGGTTCACATCGCAGTTTGCAGATTGTTGGAGCCTTTTGGTTATTACAAATTCACGCATTATGAAGATGGCTGGCCACAATTTGAAAAGTTGGATGACCTTCCGGAATTGAAACCCAATGAACAATCGCTATTAATGAAAAAAGCGATTATTCAATATTTTATTGATGAAGAAATTGCTTTGGATTAAGATTTACTTCTCACAGATTTAGCAGATGATAAAGACTTCTTTGAAGTTATTATCTGCTAAATTCGCTTAATCTGAGAGAAAATTATTTAGAATACTTTTCTTCCAAAATATCTTCCAACTGATTCAGTCCCATTTTAAAGCCTTCTTCAAAACCCATTTCCAGAATTTGATTCAGTTCTTCCTTTGAATTGAAATGCAGATTGAACGTCATTCTTGTGCCTTCATCTATCCCTGTAAAGCCAATTAACCAAGCCGTTTGTGGTAAATCTGTTTTGACTTTCCCTTTTTCATCTGCGAAAGCATCTGTCCAAGCAATACTTCTGTGAGGCATTATTTCGCCATAACTGGCTAACGCAAATTCTTTTTTTCCATCCGTACCTTTCATTGCATACAACCAAATACCATTTTCACGAAAATCCATTTTTTCGGTTTCGCATTGCCAAGGTTTTGGTGCCCACCACTGGTCAATCAATTCCGACTTTGTGAAATAATCCCAAAGTGTGGAAACATCAGCCTTATAAACCTTCATCACATAGACTCCGGTGTCTGAATCCTTATTAAAAACAATTTCTGAATTCATAATATTTTCTTTCATATAAAATTAATATTAAAAAATCACACCAAAGTTTTCATATGGCAACATTTTTGATTATTCACAATAAAATGTTAAATATTGTCGTTTTAAGAAAAATTTAATAATTGTAAGCCGTTTTTTTTATTGAGATATTCTTAAAAAGAGTAATTTTAACTTTTCAAACTTAAAAATTGATATGAACAACAAGTTTATTCCTATTATATCTGTATTTATGACGATTTCTTTGGTAGTTTTCGTTTCATTGCAGTTGTATTGGATTAAAGAACTATATACTTCGCTGGAGCAGGATTTTTCTAATAAAGTTTATTCGGCTTTAGAAACATCGACTCAGAAAGTGAATCAAATTGAGGTTAATAAATATTGGAATGAAACTTATGGCGGTGTTGGAAAAGAAGTTTTAGCGTCAGCTAATCAACCCGTAAAAACTTACATTCAGCAAAGTTCTGATTCTGCTAATCGTTCTAATATCCTTTTCCAAACAAGTATTGTTGAGAAAAAAAACATACCGGTTTCTGCCAAAGGAGACACTTTATATACAACGAAACTTTACAAAGACGAAGGCCAATTAAAACTGAAAAGAAATTCACCTGAACCTTTGACAACGAATATCAGCCGAGACCTTGATAACAATTCTTATCAGATGAAAGAATTTGCCAGATTAAGCGCGACAAATCTTCCCATCGAAAAAAGAGTGGACAGCAAGACCATTGATTCTGTTATTGCTAAGGAATTGAGATTGAAAGGAATTGACACCAAATTCGGCTTTGGTGTTATCAACAAAACCAATCAATTAACAACTGTTGCAAACAATATCTATCTTGACCAAAAAGACAAAACGAATTATACTTACCCACTTTTTACAGACAGCAAAGACAGAACGCTTTATACGCTGGCTTTGGTTTTTCCAAGAAAAGATTATTCTCTGGTGAAGCACAATTTACCAATGCTGTTAGGGACTTTCATATCATTATTGACGATTTTGGGGATTTATATTATCTCAATCAATTATATGATGAGACAGAAAAAAATTGCGGAAATCAAGACCGACTTTATCAATAATATGTCTCACGAGTTCAAGACGCCTTTAGCAACAATTTCTGTTGCAACAGATTCTTTGGCTAATGATAAAATTGCTACCGACCCGGATAAAGTCAAATACTATTCGGGGTTGATAAAACAGGAGAATCTGAGGATGAAAAAACAGGTAGAAACTGTTCTGAATATGTCCAAATTGGAACGAAATGAAATGCCTCTTCATCTCAAAGAAACCAATGTACGAGAATTGATTAAAAGTATCGCAGAATCTTTCCGATTAATCGTCAATGAAAGAAATGGAAGTTTGACAACGGAATTTACGGCAACTAAATATAATTTTTTGATTGATGAATTTCATATTTCGAATGCATTGGTCAACTTATTGGATAACGCCAACAAATATTCTCCCGACACGCCCGATATAAAGTTAAAAACAAGAAATGAAGGAAACTGGTACGTGATAGAAATTTCCGACAAAGGAATGGGAATGGAATCGACCAATAAAAATAAAATCTTTGAAAAATTTTTCCGCGAAGAAACCGGAAATATCCATAATGTAAAAGGACAAGGTCTTGGATTGTCTTATGTGAAAAAAATTATCGAAAATCACAAAGGGCAAATCCACGTAGATTCTCACAAAGGAAAAGGAAGCACATTTACAATAAAACTTCCGATAGTATAAGCATAAGCGATATTTGATAAGTGATGATTGATTAATTAGTATGGATAATAATTACAATCAGATTTTTTGCAAAAAGGATAAAAGATTTGTCAGTAGATATTATCAATCAATTGTCAGAATTAGCTTACTCAGAAAAAGTTTCTGTTTTAAGAAAACAAATTTTCAGAAGTTCATCTTCCTCAGCTGCAAATTATAGAGCAATGTGTAGAGTTAGGTCGACAAAGGAAAGATATTCTAAAATTTGTATCGTTGTTGAAGAAGCTGATGAAACTCTATTTTGGATAGATTTTATGCAAGATTTGAAAATGTTTTCAGAAACTACTTTGAATAAATGGTTTAATGAAGCAGAAGAAATTGTAAAAGCAACATCTAGCTACAAAAGATATTTAAAAGAAAAACTAACAGAAAATCAATAAATTAGAATGCAATCATTGAGATTTATCTGAATTTATATAAAATCAATTATCATTAATATAACATCAATCATAAATTATGAGCAACAGAATATTATTAGTAGAAGACGACCAGAGTTTTGGCGCAGTTCTTAAGGATTATTTAACCATCAACAACTTCGAGGTAACATTGGCAACTGACGGAGAAATGGGACTGAAAGAGTTTACAGAAAAAGAATTCGACATCTGCATTTTCGATGTGATGATGCCGAAAAAAGACGGATTTTCTTTGGCAGAAGATGTGAAGAAAATTGATAAAAACACACCAATTATTTTCTTGACCGCAAGAAATATGCGTGAAGATATCTTGAAAGGTTACCAAATCGGCGCAGACGATTACATCACAAAACCATTTGATACGGAGTTACTTCTTTATAAAATCAAAGCCATTCTACAAAGAAGTGCCGTTTTGGAAAATGAGGATCAAGAGCAATTCAAAATCAGTAATATTTTCTTCGATTCTATGTTGAGACAACTGAGAGTTGGTGAAAATGAATACAAGCTTTCTCCAAAAGAAAACGAACTTTTGAAATTGCTTTGTATTCACAGAAACGACTTTATGCCTAGAGATTTGGCATTGAGAAAAATCTGGAAAAAAGAAAATTATTTCACAGCAAGAAGTATGGATGTTTACATTGCAAAATTGAGAAAACTTCTGAAAGATGATGAAGGTTTGGAAATCATCAACGTTCATGGAGAAGGTTTCAGACTATTAGTGAAAAACCCATAAAAATAAAAACCCTTCAGAAAACTCTGAAGGGTTTTTATTTTTTACAAACTCACAGATTGATCTGATTAGTAATAATAATCAGCTAATTCTGCACAATCAGCGATAATTCTTAATTCGTTGCCATATTTTCTTTTGGAGAATCAAGGATTGAATCAGTTTTCTCCACATTTTTTAACCATTGAGAACTTGCCAGATAATTTTGGTCTGGAAAATAAATGAATAGACAAGTTCTGTTTTTTATCGTATTGATAATTGGTTTTGCCAAATTGGTTGGAACTGCTGGGCAACCCCAACTTCTCCCCAACCTTTTTTCAGATTTGATAAAATCCTCGCTTACATACTTGGCGCCGTGCATCACAATGCATCTTTCCAGAGCTGCATCGTTATAACCTCTATCCATCCCGAATAATCGCAAAGAATAGCCGTTATCACCGTTGTAGGTCTGTTCTGTCACATAGAAACCCATACTCGACTGATGCGAATCTTCTGTGTTGGAAAAGCTCGTTGCGAACTCTTCTCCCGTTCCTTTTCCGTGTGCTACCAAAGTGTTGAACAATACTTTTTTCTCACCCAAATCTATAACCCAAAGCCGTTTTCTGTTGGAAGACAAACTAAAATCACAAACCGAAAGCAACTTAGCTGTCGGTTCCAATTTTCCGGAGTTCTTTAAATTTTGGAATCCCAAAAACGCTTTTTCGAAGACTTCAAAATTCAATGTTTCATCCGTAAACTGAAGTTCTTTGTAGATTTCTTCTGCTGGATTTTGTGGTGAGAAATTCTTTTTTGGACTTAGCTTAATTTCTTTGACACTTATCTTGGGCTGTGAAAAATCCTCAGAACTCGCAGGATAAAAAGAAGTAGTTACCAAATAAACTAAGCATAACAATAATGGGAATTTCTTCATTAATTATAAATATTAAGTATTTTATTTTAGTGGGGCAAAATTATATATAAATCATTTCCAAACTCTTATAATCAATTTTTTTTAACTAATATTTAGGAGACTTTAACGCAAAACAATCCTTTTTGAACGATTTTTATTAAGACTTTATTATGATTATATTTTACTAAATAATCTTCGAAAACCTCAGACCAATAAAAATGGATTTATATAAAGAGACGAAGTCTTGAAATATTGGTATAGAAGTATAACAAGGAAATGGAGGAGCGAAGCTCCGAAATGTTGGTTACAATTTATTTCAATAATAATTTAAAATCATAAATTGCAGTAAACTTTTGAGGTATGTCAACACTTAGAATCGCAGGATTAAACCTAGATATTGCTTGGAAAAATAAAGAAGAAAATTTCAAACAAATTGAAAACGAATTTGCTTCAGTAGAGGCGGATTTATTTCTATTACCAGAGATGTTTTCTACCGGATTTTGTATGGAAGCCGATGAAGTGGCGGACAGAAATGAAGAATCTTTAACTTGGATGAAGTCCTTTGCTAAGGACAAAAATTCGGCAGTTGCAGGAAGTGTCTCCGTGGCAGAACATGGGAAATTCTATAACCGTTTTTATTTTGTCTTTCCTAATGGGAACTTCGAATATTACGACAAAAGACATTTGTTTTCTTATTCAGGAGAAGATAAAATCTATACAGCAGGAACAGAGCGAAAAATTATTGATTACAAAGGATTTAAAATTCTTTTGCAGGTTTGTTTTGATTTGCGTTTTCCTGTTTTTTCAAGAAATCAAAATGATTATGATGCGATTTTATACGTCGCAAATTGGCCAAAATCCAGAGTTGAAGCTTGGAAATCTTTGCTAAAAGCACGTTCAATTGAAAATCAGGCTTATCTGTTTGGATTAAATCGAATTGGAACCGACGGTTATAATCTTAAATATGAGGAAAGTTCGTTAGTTTATTTTCCGGATGGAAGAGAAATATCTGAAAGAAAAAAGAACCTCATCACAATTGAATGGAATTTGGATGAATTGAAAGATTTTAGAAGCAAATTCCCTTTTTTGAATGAGAGAGATGAGTTTGAAATTATTCCTTAGTTTTGCAGAAAAGCTTTAACAATGAAGAACATATTTACATTATTCTTTATAAGTCTTATTCTGTTTTCTTGCTCGAGAGATAATGAAGATGAAATTATCGAAAATAATGAGCCACTAATTACAAAAATGAATCTCATTTTATATCCAAACTCATTTCCGTATGGTAATTCAGAATTAAGTTTTAATTTTCAATATGATAATGATAAACGTCTGATTAAAAAAACTGGTGGTTTTCTTTCTGTTTCCGGATCTACTGGATTTAGTGGCTATTTTACAGATAAAATATTTACTACACTTATCTATAATAGTAATAATGTAACTATAGAGAATTTTTCTTCTTCTCCAGATTTTACTGTTCCGAAAAACTCTAAGTACTTTATATTAAATAATAACCAACAGATAAAACAAAAAGACGTTCCGAGTACTTTTTATAGTAATTATCGGGATGAAAAGCAATTTTTCACATACAATACTAGCGGGCAACTTACCGAAATAAAAACAACTTTACCAAATATGCCTTATTATCCACCAGATGATTACATAGAAACTTATTTAGAAAAATTCTATTATGACTCAAAAGGTAATTTGACAAAATCAGAATACTTTGAACAGAGGGACGGCGTAAATAAAGGAATAAAAATCATAAGAACATTTGGAGACTATGATAATTCTTTAAATCCGTTTAAGAGATTTTATTTATTAGACGAATATTTTTATCGAGCAATATCTAAAAATAATTATAGAAAATATACTGAGATTAAATATAACGAAATAGGAAATATCACATCTAGTATTGAACAGACTTGGACCTTTAATTATGATTCTAGCGGAAATATAATCATTAATTAGAATACCGCTCCAGCAACCCAACTAAAGAATTAACATCGTGAACACCACTTTCTTTCCAAAGCAATTCGCCATTCTTGAAAATCGCTAAAGTCGGAACACCGCGAACGCCATTATCAGCAGCAATTGAAGGGAATTGGGCAACATCAATTTTAACGATTCTCGCTTTTTCTCCCACTTGCTCTTTTACAGAATTCAAAACGGAAGACTGAACTTTGCAAGGCTGACACCAGGTTGCAAAAAAATCAACGAGAACAGGACGTTCGGATTGGATTAATTCTTTAAATTTTTGTGACATAGTGGTAGAAATTAGAGATTAGAATTTAGATGTTAGATTCTACAGAGTTTTACTTTGGCAAACAAAATTGCTCAATGGAAATTTCTCATTTTTCTTGATTGCATTGAAACCACCATCAATCTCAGTGAAATTCCTATAACCTCTTGCCTGCAAAATACTTGCCGCAATCATACTTCTGTAACCACCCGCACAATGGATATAAAAATGCTCAGAATTATCTAAAGAATTAACCCAATCATTGATGTAAGCTAAAGGTTTGCTATAAGCCTCATTGATATGTTCTGCTTCGTACTCTGTCTCTTTTCTGACATCAATAACTTTCACATTGTCAGAAAATTCGTCCGCAAATTCTTCCACAGAAATTCTCTTGACTTCATCTGTTTCTTTCCCGGAATTTTTCCAAGCCTCGAAACTTCCATCCAAATAGCCTAAAACATTATCAAACCCTACTCTGCTCAATCTGGTAATTGCTTCTTCTTCGGTTCCTTTATCAGAAACCAAAAGAATTGGTTGCTGAACATCTACAATCATCGCTCCAACCCAAGGCGCAAAATCACCTTTGATACCGATGTTGATAGAATTGGGAACAAAACCTTTATGAAAAACAGATGCACTTCTTGTGTCCAAAATCAAAGCTCCGGTTTCTTCTGCTGCAGTTTCAAAATCTTCTACAGACAAAGGATTATTTCCTTTCTTCAGAACTTGGTCAAAACTTTCGTAACCGCCTTTGTTCATAGCGACATTCATCCCAAAATATTTTGGAGGTGCGGTTAATCCGTCAAGAACTTCATTAATAAAAGATTCTTTATCCGGTTGATTAAGTGCATAATTGGTTCTTTTCTGATTTCCTAAAGTATCCACTGTTTCTTTCTGCATATTTTTTCCACAAGCAGAACCAGCACCGTGAGCCGGATAAACCGTGATAGAATCATCTAAAGGTAAAATCTTGGTTTGAAGACTTTCATAAAGCATTCCAGCCAAATCTTTTTCTGTGATTTCGCCAGCTTTTTGAGCCAAATCCGGTCTTCCAACATCACCCAAAAACAAAGTGTCACCAGAGAAAATAGCCGTTTCTTTTCCGTTTTCATCAATCAGAAGAAAAGTCGAACTTTCCAAAGTATGTCCAGGCGTATGAAGAACTTTAATCTTGATTTTTCCTATCTCGAAAACCTGATTATCTTCTGCAATAACCGCTTCAAATTCTGGTTTCGCCGTTGGTCCAAAAACAATAGGAGCATCGGTTTTTTGTGATAAATCCAAATGTCCCGAAACAAAATCGGCGTGAAAATGCGTTTCAAAAATATACTTCAGTTTTACTTTATCTTTTTCTAGTCGCTCCAGATAGGGTTTCACTTCTCTTAGCGGGTCAATAATTGCGGCTTCATTTTCAGAAGTGATGTAGTAAGCGCCTTGAGCAAGACAACCAGTATATATTTGTTCGATTTTCATTGTGAATCAATAGATTATATTCAAAAACTTAGAATTTAAATTATTTGAACTTTTTATAGATACAAATATGAGGTTATTTGGATTAACTATAAATAATTTTTAACTGATATTATTTATGATTCCGATTTAAAATTAAACAAATGCTTGATTTTATAAATCGGTTTCAAAACCTTATCGAACCAAAGCCCAAATTCCAACACCAATTCCTGCATAAGCTGCAACTGTGATGACATCCGCTACCGGCTGAGAAAAACGTCTTTCAGCAATGGTAGATTGGTTGATTTGGTTTTTATGGAATTTAAGAATCTTTTTCGGTTTATGGATAACGTGTGCCACCAATGTGTCACTTTCCCATTTGTCAACCTGTATTTTGTAGCTTCTGTCTGCAACATCAATTTTAAAAAACTTTCCTGCCTCCAACTTTTCTGTGATGCTGGTCGGTTTTGGCTTTTTATCTTTATTGATTTTAGCATTTCGAGGACCTTTAGAATTGACTTTTGGATTTACCTGACCTTCCTCAGCCATTGCGCTCATGGCAAGCTGTTGCACATTAGATTTTTCCTTTGGCTCAGGTTTTCTTTTCGGTTCACTTTTGTCCTGCGTTGTTTCATCTGTCTCTGCGCCAACTTTATAAGTGTAACAATTGGTCAGAGAGAATGATATAAGAAAGAGGTAGAGATATTTTTTCATTAGCTAAATTTAAGAATTAAACGGATTATTCCTAATTTTCTTTTGATGAATCTTATTTTTATTAATTTTTGAAAAGAACATTTTTATTATTTTTATTGAATCAAACCAATTAATATGATTCTGAATCCTGTTGACGTTGTAGAACACATTGATAAAGAAGACTTCCAAAAGAAATATTTCAAACCGCACAAACCGTTACTAATCAGAGGTTTTGCAAAACAATGGGGCGCTTACGAAAAATGGAATCTGGATTATATCCGAGAAAAAGCCGGAGACCAAATTGTTCCCATCTATGACAACAAACCCGCTGATGCGAACAAGAGTTCTGACACGCCGGCTACCAATATGAAGATGAAGGATTATATTGATATTATCAAGAATAAACCTTCTGACCTCAGAATCTTTTTTTACATTATTACCGACAGATTGCCGGAATTGCTGAAAGATTTTACCTATCCTGATTTGGGAATGAAATTTTTCAAACGTCTTCCCACTCTGTTTTTTGGAGGAAGTGAAGCGCACGTTTTGATGCATTATGATGTGGATTTGGGAGACTTTTTCCATGTTCATTTTGGTGGTAAAAAAAGAATTTTACTATTTGACCAGAAGCAGAACGAAATGCTCTATAAAGTTCCACTTTCTGTCCACACGATAGAAGAAATTGATTATGATAACCCTAATTACGAAAAATATCCTGCCCTGAAATATGCGACAGGAACCGAAATACTGATGGAACACGGCGACGCTTTGTTCATCCCTGGCGCTTTCTGGCACTACAACCGTTATCTGGAGCCTGGTTTTTCTTTATCTATCAGAGCATTGCCCAATCGACCTTCAAAATTTTTGAGTATGCTTTATCACGTTTTCATTATGCGATATACGGATAAGCTGATGCGAAAAATCTTCAAGGCAAAATGGGTGAAATATAAAGAGGAATGGGCTTACCGGAAAAGCTCCAAAGCTCTGGAAAAGTTGAAGAAAAAATAATTTTCAGCGAAACATCCTTCTTTTTTCTGGCTATTAATTTCGTATTTTAGCGCTTCTAAAATTCAGACAATTGGCAAAGAAAGAAACTCCGTTAATGACACAATACAATACGATTAAGGCGAAATATCCTGATGCATTGCTATTGTTCCGGGTTGGGGATTTCTACGAAACTTTTGGACAAGATGCGATAAAAACGTCGCAGATTCTTGGCATTGTTTTGACCAAAAGAGCCAATGGCGAAGGTCATATCGAACTGGCCGGATTCCCGCATCATTCTGTGGATTCTTACCTGCCAAAACTGGTAAGAGCCGGAATGCGTGTCGCCATCTGCGACCAATTGGAAGATCCCAAATCTGTCAAAGGAATTGTGAAACGTGGTGTTACGGAATTGGTTACACCGGGCGTTACTTTCAACGACCAAGTCCTATCTTCTAAGAAAAATAATTTTCTGCTTTCCCTTCACAAGGAAAAAGAAAAATACGGAATGGCGCTTGTAGATGTTTCAACAGGTGAATTTCTTGTAAGCGAGGGAAATTTGGAGAAATTACTTCACATTGTTCATACCTTCGACCCGAGCGAGATCATTTATCAGAGAACTTCGGAAATACCGAGCCAATTGAAAAATAAAAATGTTTTCAAGCTGGAAGACTGGGCGTTCAGATATCCTTATGCTTACGAAAAACTGACTTCACATTTCAAAACACAATCTCTGAAAGGTTTTGGAATCGAGGATTCTAAGTTGGGAATCACGGCTGCCGGAGCAATTTTCGCTTATTTGGTAGAAGATACACATCACGCATTGTTGCAGCATATTACAAGAATCCAAGTGATTCCGCAAGATGATTATCTGATGATGGATAATTTCACGCTGAGAAACCTCGAAATTGTTTATTCGGCTAATCATAATGGGAAATCGCTTCTTGATATCATCGACAAAACTTGTACTCCGATGGGTGGAAGATTGTTGAGACGCAGATTGATTTTACCTTTAAAAAACATTAGTGACATCAACCGAAGATTAAGCCTGATTGAATTCCTAAACAAAGAAGATTCTTTGAAATACGATATCAAAGATTTGCTGAAAGGCATTTCTGATTTGGACAGGTTAATTGGAAAATTAGCGGCTGAAAAGATTTCACCGAAAGAATTAGGCTATCTCCGTCAAAGCATCATTAATATTAATGAAATCAGAAAAAAACTTCTGAATTTCCCAGACGTTTTGGCTTGGATTGACCCTTTCATTAATCTTGAAGAATTAATTACTTTGATTAATGAGCATCTGAATGACGAACTTCCCGTGAACATCAACAAAGGAAATGTCATCCGAGAAGGAATCTCGGAAGAACTCGATTATCTAAGAAATCTTCAAAGTAAAGGTCGTGGCTTCCTGGACGAAATGTGTCAGCGTGAAATTGAAAGAACAGGAATCACAAGCTTGAAAATCGATTTCAACGGTGTTTTTGGCTATTATATAGAGGTTAGAAATACGCACAAGGACAAAGTTCCGGAAGACTGGATCAGAAAGCAAACTTTAGTAAACGCTGAACGTTATATTACCGAAGAACTTAAGGAATATGAAAGTCAGATTCTTGGTGCTGAAGAAAAAATTGGAAAGTTAGAATTGGAACTTTACAGAAATGTCTGTGAAAATGTTCTGATTTATATTGACCAATTACAGGAAAATTCAAAGTTAGTCGGCGAACTGGATTGTGCAGTTGGTTTGTCTGAATTATCGGTTGAAGATAATTACACCAAGCCGATTCTGAACGATTCTTTCTCGATTGATATCCAGGAAGGGCGACATCCAATCATCGAAAAGTCTTTACCACTTGGTGAATCTTATATTCCAAATGATGTTTTTCTTGATAGAGATTCTCAGCAGATCATTATGGTAACCGGACCGAATATGGCGGGTAAATCTGCAATTCTGAGACAAACAGCAATTATTTCTCTATTGGCTCAAATTGGAAGCTTTGTGCCTGCAAAACACGCAGAGATTGGAACTCTGGACAAGATTTTTACAAGAGTTGGCGCAACGGATAACTTATCTGCTGGCGAATCGACTTTTATGGTGGAGATGAATGAAGCCGCAAATATCCTTAATAATATCTCGGACAGAAGTTTGATTTTGCTGGACGAAATCGGGCGTGGAACGTCTACTTATGACGGTGTTTCCATTGCTTGGGCGATTGCAGAATATCTTCATCAGCATCCTACGCAACCGAAAACATTGTTTGCAACACATTATCACGAACTTAACGAAATGTCTGTGAACTTCGAGAGAATCAAGAATTTCCACGTTTCAATCCAAGAAGCGAAAGGCAGTATTATTTTCCTCAGAAAACTGATTTCTGGTGGAAGTGAACACAGTTTTGGTATCCACGTGGCGAAGTTGGCTGGAATGCCTTTTAAGGTTGTAAATCGTGCAAATGAGATTCTTAAAACTTTGGAATCCAGCAGAGCAACGCAAGATTCCGGAGAGAAAATAAAACGTGTAACGGAAGAAAATCTTCAGCTTTCATTTTTCCAATTGGACGATCCAGTTCTTGAAAATATTCGTGAAGAATTAACGAAAATCGACATCAATACTTTGACACCAATTGAAGCTTTAATGAAGTTGAATGCGATTAAAAAGATGATTGGAAAGTAATTCTATTTTCCAGACTCTTTTGTAGAAACCGTATCTGCAACATTCTTATTGGGTGATAAAGCAGCCGAATCTACACCTTTGTTTCTCATATGTTCTGCGCTGTGATCTGCTTTTCTTTTATCTCTTTTGTCTTTATCCGGCACACAACTGAAAATTAGTGATGACAATACACCGATGAATAATAGCTTTTTCATAACAATAAGATTTGGTTAAGATTCTATTTTCAAAAATCAAACCGAAAATTATTATTAAATATTGATGGCCGCCGGAAATCTAAATCTTGACCTTACTGTGGTTCCATCTTTTTTTGCCGGGGACCATTTTGTTTTTATTTTTTTCATGGCTTTTACCGCCTGTTCGTTAAAGCTTTGATTTTCTCCGCTGGCTTTCAATTCAGAAATAGTTCCATCTTTTTCTACAACAAAAGTCATAACAGTACGAAAAGTTCCTTTTCCCAGCACTTTTTTTATGTCAACATTTTTCGCAAACTCATTTCTAAAAGAAGAAATTCCGGCTTCAAAAGTTGCCGCTTTATCGACAGTTTCAAAGACTTCGTTTTCAGTTTTTTCTTGAGAAAATGCTGTAATGCTGAATAATAAAACAAATAGTAATAAGATTTTTTTCATAGTTATTTTTTCCAAAGATATTCAATAACTGAAATTATCAAAAGTATTTTTTAAATTTGAATATGAAGACTTTAGTAAAATTTCTCTTGTTGATTTTTCCTTTCTTGATAAATGCTCAGATTCAAACTGATGTTTCTTTGATTAAGTATGAAGATTTAGAAAAGCGTATTCAACAAGAAAAAGATAAGTTTGTTGTGGTTAATTTTTGGGCAACTACTTGCGCACCTTGTGTCAAAGAATTGCCACATTTCATTGAAGTGAATAAAAAATATTCTCAAAATCCGAATTTCAAAATGCTGTTAGTTTCTTTGGATATGGCGAGAGATAAACAGAAAGTCATCAATTTTATCAAGACCAAAAACCTGACTGCAGAAGTTGTGATTTTGGATGATAACAAAAGGATGAATACTTGGATTCCGAAATTCCAGAAAGATTGGGAAGGCGAGATTCCGGTAACGTTTTTCTATAAAAATGGAGAAAAAGTATTCTTCAATAATGGCGAAATGTCCTTGGAAGAGCTAGAATCAGCAATTAATAAAAATTACAATCCATAAAAATATTTAAAATGAAAAAAAGAAAATGGCTTTCCTACGGTCTAATCCTGATTTTGGGATTATTAAGTTTTACCAAAGTTTATAATTCCGGTTACCAAGTTGGCGATGAAGCAACAGATTTCAAACTGAAAAACGTGGATGGAAAAATGGTTTCATTAAGCGATTTCAAATCTGCAAAAGGTTTTATCGTTGTTTTCACCTGCAACCATTGTCCGTATGCGAAAAAGTATGAAGACAGAATCGTTGCGCTGGACAAAATGTACAAAGACAAAGGTTATCCTGTGATTGCCATCAATCCGAATGACCCAACTGTTCAGCCTCAGGATGGTTTTGCGGAGATGCAGACGAGAGCGAAAGAAAAAGGTTTTACGTTTCCATATTTGGTAGATGAAGGTCAGAAAATTTATCCCGTTTATGGCGCTACGAAAACGCCACACGTTTATATTTTGAAAAAAGAAAACGGGAAAAATATCGTGAAATACATCGGAACGATTGATAATAATTACGAAAACCCGAATGATGTTTCAGATCATTATGTTCAGGATGCTGTGAATCAGCTTTTGAAAAACGAACCCGTCAAAACCGAGAAAACAGTTGCGATTGGTTGCACAATCAAAGTGAAAAAATAAAAAAATCGAGGTAATAATTGCCTCGATTTTTTGTTTTAGTTAAAAACAATTCCGTGAAAATTAATTTTAAATTCGATTACAAAAACTTTCTGATTGCAGTTTTGATTTTTATCGTAGAGGTTTTGATTGCTACAAAACTCAAAGATTGGTTCTTTGTCAGAGCTTATTTGGGTGATGTTTTTGTTGTAATGCTGATGTATTATTTCATTAAAGCATTCTTCGATTTCAATTCAACAAAACTGGTTATCGGAATTTTCATTTTTTCCTGCCTGATTGAGTTTGCCCAATATTTTCACTTCGGAGAATTATTGGGTTTCAAAGACAATCGCATAATGATGATCGTTCTTGGCAACTCATTTAGCTGGATTGACATTCTCTGCTATTTTGCCGGATGTGTGGTTTTGTATATTATAGAAATCGGTTCAGTTAAACTTAAGTCAAATTAAATTATTGATTTTTAATGAAATAAGCATAGTTCCGCATCACATTCAAAGATTTTTCATCCATAGTTGAAAACTCGAATATTTCATTTTTTTTGAGAACAAATTTTGTGTTGAAGATTTTATTGCAATAGCCTTGGCCGGAATTGCTTGCATTTTCTAATAGATTGAATTGATTATTAGCAACTTCTTCGTTTTCAAATTCATAAACGCATAACTTGAATTCATAATTGTAGCGTCTAAATTTTTTATTAGAATAATCTCGTCTCTTGTATCGTACGTTTTCCGAATTACTTTTTATAGAATAAGAGCGCATTCCTGTTTTTTCGAGATCATACTGTGTCTGCTTATCACAATCCGACACAAAACTATATTCTGGATTATCTTCTTCTACCTTATATGCGTAAATTGAAAAATCATTTTTTTCAAGTTCTTTTGTGAGATTATTTATAATTTCGACATTATCAACCATATTTACAGTTCAAACGGTGTCGTGCGTATATTTTGAAACAAACAGTTGGTTGAGGACGGAATCTTCTGACTGTTTATGGCAAGAGCTTAAATATAAACAATTTACGATGAGAAAAAACAAAAACTGGACTTGGTACTTTTTCATCACTTCATCTAAAAATTATGTTTTACTAAAAATTCTATCGTCCAAAAGTGTCGTAATGATCTTCAGCATATTTTTCCAAACGGGCAAGAAGTGCCACATTTTCCTTTTCCAAAGGTGAAAGGTCAGCATCTACATTGTTGGAGACAGGAACGTACCAATCTGTATTCTCGAAAAATTGGCGGTAAGTAGCTTTTTTGAAAGAATAACCATGGCGTGCAAAAACCGTATTTCTGATAATCTGAAGATCTAATTTGCGAAGGTTTTTTAAATCTTTTTCAGCTAATTTTTGTTTGGAAGCATTGATAACAAAAACCTTGTCAGACGCGCTTCTGTAAAATGTATTTTCGTAAGTTTCTGTTTTGCCTTCGTCAGTCACATAAGATTCCGTTTTCACTTTTCCGCCATTCCAATCTACGGGATTTTCGTAATCACTTTCTTCATAACTTTTCTTTGAAAGCATAAAATTAGGATTATAGGCAAACTCTTTTCTTATCAGCTTCACGGTTTTCTCCGGTGATTTCACATCAGATTTGTTGTAAGCAGACCAATCTCCAACCAAACTGTCCTGCTTAATCTTGAGTTGAAAACGCCCGTCCGATTTATTACTTCCAGGCTCATCTAAGACAAAACCCAAAGTATTTTCATTCAGAATGCCGCGGAAGGGTCTTTGGTTACCATTCACAACAGAATAACCATAAACGCTGTCTTTTGTGATTCTATTGATTTTGACTGATATCTTTTTGTACTCTTCGATTTCATTGCCATACTCGGTCGCAATTGGCTTTGAGTTGAAATCTCCAGTGTAGATTCCGTACCAATCTTTATGGAACTCCTGCTCCACTTCCTTTTTAGAAGCCAAAGAATCTGCTTTTATTTTTTCTTCAGATTTCGTTTCTTTTTTACAGGAAATAACAGAGACAGTCAAAATTGCACTTGCGAAAATTAGATTTAAGGTTTTCATCGGTTTTGTTTTTTGATTAAATATTCTACTAATAACAAGTTGGGAATCCATCCAAGCCAAGCAATAACCTGATAAATATCCATTGGATTGGGCTGGAATAAATATACTAAAATTACTTTCCACATCCGCAATGTGATCGCAGAAACGGCCAAAGCATAACTTCGCCACATCCAGAATTTGTGCCGTGCGATATTTTTTTTCCGAATTTCTGAATACGATTTGCAGGTCGTGTAAAACCAAAGAATGCCAAGCAACACAAATGAAACTTTTGCTGTCCATCCGCCGTTGGCAAAAATGCCAATATAAATCCCTGATAAGGAAGAAAAAGCAAGCGTTATAAAAACATAAATTCTGCCGGAAAATCTATGTAAGTATTTCAAATTTTTATCAAAAAAAACAGCAATAAATCCTGCCAACAAAGCGAAAATACTGCTGTATACGTGTATGTAAAAAATAGGGAGATATTCCGGTCGGGAAGTCACTTCTGTCTGCTTGATCATTAAGAAACTGACGTCAGAAGCTATCGGAACATAATCCAAAGTAATGTTCAGCATCAGCCAAAAAAAATAAATAAAAGTAATTGCAACAATTGCTTTTAAGATAAAATTCCTGGGTTTTGCCGAACCAAGCATTTTTTTTAAATCGGAACAAAAATAACGGCAGCAACCGCTGCTACAACAATTGCAATGGATGCTAAAACATCTGGTTTTTTGATTTCGCGCACTTCGCTTCTTTCAATTTCAACCATTTCTCCAGTTTTGTTTTTACCATAGATTTTGGTCGCGTCCACTTTCAAAACTTCGATTTTCTGAGTCTTGGCATCTTTGGTTTGGATAGAGTATTTTTTGTAAAGTTCTAGTGTATTGTCATACATCGGCTTGTTGGGAGATACAACTGTCGTCTTACAAGAAACCATTAAAAAAAACACGGCTAGCAGAAGTGTTTTCAGAATATTTTTCGAATATTTCATTTTCAAATTTATTTTTCAAATTTAATAAAAGATTTCATTACAAAGCGTTCAGATGTTGAGAAATCAGCCAAGCTTCGCTCCAACAGGCTTGGAAATTAAAGCCTCCTGTAACTGCATCTATATCAAGAACTTCGCCAGAAATATAAAAATCAGGCAAAATTTTGGAAGACATATTCTTAAAGTTAACTTCTTTGAGGTCAACACCTCCTGCCGTTACGAACTCATCTTTGAAGGTTGATTTGCCAGTAACCAATAGTTTTTTCTGACAAAGATTTTCAAGAATCAAAGTCATTTCTTTGCCGGAAAGATTAGCAATTTGCTTTTCGGGATTGATTTGATTGATTTCCAGAATCTTGTTCCAGAAACGATTGGTCACATCAAATATTTTCGATTGTCCGATAGATTTTTTCGGATTTTGATTTTTGAATTCTTTCAGTTCTTCCTCCGCATCAGAAATAGGTTTCGAAATAAAATTAACTTCAATCTCAAACTGATATTTCAACTTTGCTAAAGTTCTGGCTTCCCAAGCCGAAATTTTTAAAACCGCAGGACCAGAAAGTCCCCAATGTGTAATCAATAAAGGTCCGGATTCTTCCGTTTTCAGACTCGGAATTCTGATTTCTGCATTTTCAAAACTTGTTCCCGGCAGGTCTTTCAACAAATTATTTTTGATATTGAAAGTAAATAAGGACGGAACCGGTTCCACAATTTTGTGCCCAAGATTCTCAATAATTTTCAAAGACTTGGGCGAACTTCCGGTTGTGTAAATCACAATATCGGCTATGAAATCGCCTTGTTTTGTTTTAATTAAATAAGATTCATTTTCATTGATAATTTCTGTAACAGAAACTTGATTTTTAACTTCAAAGTTTTTATTTCGAACTTCAGTAATCAAAGCATTCATAATACTTTGAGAAGAATCGGACTCAGGGAAAATCCTGTTATCTTTTTCGATTTTCAAAGGTACATTTCTGGATTCGAACCAATCCATTGTATCGCCCGGTTGGAATTTGGTAAAAACGCTTAGTAATTCACGATTGCCTCTTGGGTAAAATTGAGTCAACTCTCTTGGGTCAAAACAAGCGTGCGTCACGTTGCATCTTCCGCCGCCGGAGATTTTCACTTTTTGCAAAACATCCGAATTTTGCTCGAGAATTGTGACATAGAATTTTTCCTCGTCCAGATTGGCTGCCGCGAAAAAACCCGCTGCGCCACCGCCTATGATAATTATTCTTTTCTTCTTTGACATCAATTTTAATTTCTATGAAACCGATATGTCGCTCCTTCGGAGCTCTTCCTAGTATGGTGATATATTCTTTACCAACATATCTTGTCTTCAACACTTTCTATTCAATGCACAAAATTACATTTTTAATATCCACCTCAAATGGTTAATTTTGAAGAATATTAAAATCGAAAAAAATGTCTGTTTATTACCATAAATTTGAAGTGAGATGGAGTGATATTGATGCGAATCGTCACCTGGGAAACTCAACCTATGTTGATTATTGCTCACAAACGAGAATGGCTTTTCTTAATAAAAACAAAATCGGATTGACTCAACTGAATCGTTGGGGCGTAGGTCCGGTAATGTTGCACGAGCGCTATTCTTTCTTCAAAGAAATCTATGCGGATCAGACAGTTTATGTAGCTCTTGAAGTTGCTGCTTTGTCAGAAGACGGATCAATTTATCAGTTCGTTCACAAATTTTATCTGCCAGACGGAACGCATTGTGCAACAGCGGAAGCAACCGGCGTTTGGATTGATATGATGTTGAGAAAAACGACAACGCCACCAGATGATATTATGGAAGTGATGAACGAGTACAAGTCTGAACATGTGCAGACCATCACAAGAGAATATTTGAAAACTTTGCCTTTCCGTCCAGAAAACATAGATGTTTCTCTTTTAGAAAACTTTAAATAAATTTTACTTTAATGATATTCAGCTTTTATCATTAATCATTTATAATTCATCATTAATTAAAATTATGCTCGAAGATAAATCACAAGAATTAACGCCTATTTCCAAGTTGGGAGAATTTGGATTGATAAAACATTTGACCGAAAACTTTCCAATTGTTCAAACTTCAACCAAAGTTTCAATTGGCGACGACGCAGCAGTCATCGATTCTGAAAATCAAAAAGTAGTTGTTTCCACAGATATGTTGGCGGAAGGTGTTCATTTCAATTTAGGCTATGTTCCTTTGAAACATTTAGGCTATAAAGCTGTTGTTGTGAACCTCAGCGATATTGCTGCAATGAATGCAACACCAACTCAGATTTTGGTTTCCGTTGCTGTTTCCAACCGTTTCCCGGTTGAAGCTCTGGAAGAAATCTATGCCGGAATTGCTTTGGCTTGCAACAGATACAAAGTGGACTTAATTGGCGGAGATACAACAAGTTCCAACGCTGGTCTTGTGATTAGCGTTACAGCAATTGGTCTTGAAAATGAAGAAAAAATTGTTAAAAGAAATGGTACAAAACCGAATGATCTTTTGGTAGTAACCGGAGATCTTGGTGGTGCTTATCTGGGACTTCAGATTTTGGAAAGAGAGCATTCTGTCTATTTGGCAAACCCGAATATGCAGCCTGAAATGGAAGGCTACGATTATATCCTCGAAAGACAATTGAAACCGGAAGCAAGAACGGATATCAAGAAAAAACTGGAAGAATTGGATATTTTACCAACGTCTATGATTGATGTTTCCGATGGTTTGGCTTCTGAGATTTTGCATCTTTCTGATCAATCTAAAGTCGGCTTCAATGTTTATGAAGAGAAATTACCGATGGACGAAACAACAATCCATACAGCAGATGAGCTAAATCTTAATCCGGCAATGGCAGCTCTTAACGGTGGTGAAGATTATGAATTGTTATTCACAATTGCATCGTCTGATTTTGATAAAATTAAGAATCATCCGGACTTTACTATCATAGGTCATGCAACTGAAGAAGCACAAGGCAGTTTCTTGGTAGCAAGAGGTTCAAATCAATTGATTCCGTTGACAGCCCAAGGCTGGGATGCATTCCTGAATAAAGAGTAAATCTTTGGAATAAAACTTGTAAAACACAACCATATTTAAAAAATAAACGATGAAAATTTTAAAAACTTCAGCTTTCGTAATTGCAGCATTAGGAATTACTGCTTGTGTCACTAACCCAATTACAGGTAGATCATCTATCCAGATTGCTAATAATTCTGAAATTGCAACTGCTGCTGCATCAGAATATAAGACAACGCTTTCCAAAGCAAAAGTTGTAACCGGAACGGCAGATGCTAACCGGATAAAAAATGTTGGAGCCAGAATTAAAAATGCGGCTTATGCTTATTATAAGAAAATCGGTCGTGAGTCAGCTTTGACTGGGTATAATTGGGAATTTAACTTGATTCAAGACAGTCAACTGAATGCTTGGTGTATGCCTGGCGGAAAAGTAGCTTTTTATACAGGAATTATGCCTGTGTGTAAGGATGATAATGGTGTTGCCGTTGTAATGGGACACGAAGTTTCTCACGCTTTGGCAGGACACGGAAACGAAAGAATTTCGCAGGCGATGTTGGCTCAATACGGTGGGAGTCTTTTAGGCGGAACAATGTCTAACAGCCAATGGGCAGGCGTTTTTGAAAAGGTTTATCCAATCGGAGCTCAAGTTGGACTTTTAGCTTACGGAAGAAAACAGGAGTCTGAGGCAGACGAAATGGGATTGCAACTAATGGCAATGGCCGGTTACGATCCAAGAACTGCGACAGCTTTCTGGCAAAGAATGGAAGCTTCTTCTACTGGCAGCAGACAGCCAGAATTCTTATCCACTCACCCGAATCCGCAAAACAGAATAGCTGACCTAAATGCTGATATGCCAAAAGCACTGGAATATTATAAAGCTGCCGGAGGAAAATTATAAACTTTTTTTAGTTAATTTAGATAAAATTTAAAACTATGAGAAGTTTAGTAGTCATTGGAATTATTTTATTCGGTCTTGGCGCATTGCTATTTTATTTAAATGATATGGCCGTTGACCTGAGAGTCGTTTACGGTTCACTTTGCGGGATTGGAATAGGATTAATTATCGGCGGATTAGTTGGTTATGTTAGTAAAGGAAACGCCGTAAAACAAGCCAAAATCCAGCAAGAATTCAAGCTTTTACAAAAAGAAAAAGCGGAATTGGAAAGACAAAAAAGTGAAAATCTTAATAACGGAAACCTTTAAAATCAGAGATTCCTGATAAATTGTCCTGGCGTTGTCTTGGTATATTTTTTAAAGGTCTTATTAAAATAAGTAATATTATTAAAACCTGTAGCATAGCAGCTTTCTGCTATGCTTTTTTCTTGGGATAACAGAATGCAAGCTTTATCAATTCTATATCGATTAACAAACTCTACAAACGTTAATGATGTTGCTTTTTTGAAGAAATTGCAGAAAGCAGGTTTTGTAAGATTTGCCAAGTCTGCTGCCTGCATAATATCAATCTCATTCTGATACCCATTTTCCACATAGGTGAAAACAGCTTCCAACCTTGTCCGGTTTCTGGAAACAATGGTATAAGGCATCACTTCGGTATTCATTAATTCAAAATCTTCTGTCTTAGAAAGTTCGAAGAGAATCTCAAGAAGTAATAAATATTTGGCATAACCTTCTGACTCAGCGAGTTTTTTAAGTTTTGGGATGAGCTGCTTTTTAACTTCAGAAGAAAACAAAACGCCATATCTGGATAGTTCCAATAATTTCTTGATTGAATTGGCATCAGTTTCTCCTTCCGGTAATGAAAGTATCTCTTCTTTAAACAAAACTACGATTTCTTCGTGCGGATCAGTTGCATTTAATCCAAATCCTGAATGCGGGATATTGGAACCTATCACAGCCAAAGCGCCATCTTCAAAATGGCTTTTGTGGTAACCAACGTGCCTAGTTCCTTTCCCGTGCAGAACACAAACTATCTCAATCTCAGAATGATAGTGGTATTGCCAGTTCAATTCAGAGATTGGAACATCTTTAATATGCAGTACTTTGAAAGAGCTATTTTCATCCGGAGAAATATGTTCAAGAATAACTTTCATTCCAGTTAATGTTATTATGAAACAAAAATAAGCAAAACATATTAATATTGTTCTATTTTTTGTTTATTGCGTTAAAAGAAATTACAATGATAGCCTTTACTTTTGTATAACAAAATCAGTTTCTCACAAAGAATTGATTTTGTGAATTTTTAAGGTCTATATATGAAGAAGGCTGGAAATTAACTTTCCAGCCTTCTCATTTTATATAATCGTTTGAGATTATTTGAAGTTATAACCGATACCTACGATAAACATACTAGGACGGTTATCATATCTGATTTCTGTATTGTTTCCAGAAGCGTCTGCAACGGTATTGATGAACTTTCTGCTATCTTTAGAAAAAGCACCTTCATATCTTGCATTAATTACAAATTTTGAAAGAGTAGCTTGAGCTCCAAATTGATAACCTACAGTAAAATCTTTAGTTCCATTTTCTTTAAAGTCAGCATAAGTATTGTCTGTTGAAAGGTTATAGGATGCAACAGGGCCAACAAAAGCTGCTAATTTTCCTAACAGAAAGTTGTGACCTACTAAAACAGGCACATCAATTCGGTTACTTTTCGCTTTTATCTCAACATCTCCAGTAGTTTCAACACTTTTTTTGAAAGAAGTATAATAGATTTCCGGCATTACAAACCATCCACTAACGGGGAAGTCAATTTTAGCAGCCAAACCAACATTAAAGCCTGTTGAGTTATCTCCTTTTGTATCTACTGCTTGGTTAATTGATCCTTTGAAGTTTTCCCAACTTGCGGATGATGTGTCTAACAATGCGTTTGCTCTCAATCCAAATGTTATTTGTGAATAAGCAAATACACTTGCTAATACACCGATCGTGCTAATTATTTTTTTCATTGTCTTCTGGTTTATCATTAATTAAACTTGTTTGATTATTTTCTAACATAAATTCTCTCAGCTGTTTAAAGAGCTCTGAAGAATAAACGAAATCTATCAGATTTTTATTTTTTGCTGTTGCCAATATATCTTTGTTGCCTTCCCATTCTTTGATTCCTAATCTCAGGTAAAGAATTTTCTCACCAATGGTCATCACAGAGTTCATATCGTGTGTATTGATAATGGTTGTGGTGTTATATTCTTTAGTGATTTCTAAAAGAAGATCGTCAATAACATTAGAGGTGTACGGATCTAATCCAGAGTTGGGTTCATCACAAAAAAGGTACTTGGGGTTATTTACAATTGCTCTGGCAATCGCTACCCTTTTCTGCATTCCGCCGGAGATTTCTGACGGATATTTTTTATTAGCTTTATCCAGATTAACTCTGCCAATTACTTCCAGAACTTTTCTTTTTTTCTCACGATAAGTGAGATTTGTGAACATATCTAATGGGAAACTGATATTCTCTTCCACAGTCATAGAATCGAAAAGCGCACTTCCCTGAAAAACAGTTCCAATCTCAGAACGCAAGCCTTGTTTCTCTTCTCGCGACATTGTCATAATATCACGCCCATCAAATAAAATGGCTCCACTGGATGGTTCATAAACATTCAAAAGGGACTTTAAGAAAACGGTTTTACCAGATCCACTTTGCCCAATGATAAGATTAACTTTTCCGGTATCAAATGTTGTAGTGATACCTTTTAGAACTTCAACCTCCTCAAAACTCTTTCTTAATTCTTTTACTTCTATCATTAGCTCAGGAACATTTGGGTTAATAATAAATTCATGATGATTACAGAAATCATCGTCCAAACCACCGCTTGTGTACTTGCCCGTCCAACTTCCAAAGAACCTCCTTTTACGTTGTATCCAAAATAAGCAGGAATAGTTGCAATTAAAAATGCGAAAGCTGCTGTTTTCATAAAGGCATACCAAATAAAATAAGAGGGCATATACATTTGGATTCCGGTAATATAATCTGCTTTTGTCCAGCTTCCGGTAGCAACTCCTGCAATATATCCTCCATAAATCCCGATTACAATACTAATCGCAATGAGAATAGGATTGAAAACCACACTCGCTACAATTTTTGGCAAAATCAGAAAATTCGGTGAGTTAACACCCATAATATCAAGAGCATCAATCTGTTCTGTTACACGCATTGTTCCAATACTGGATGCGATATAAGAACCTACTTTCCCAGCAAGAATTACCGAAATAATAGTTGGTGAAAATTCTAGAATTAAAACCACTTTTGTTGCATAGCCCACAAAACTATTAGGAATAGGGAATGATGAAGCATCGAAGTTATTGAACATCTGAATAGCAACAACGGCTCCCACGAAAAATGATGTAAATAATACCAATCCGAAAGAGTTAACTCCAAGATCGTAAAATTCTCTCACCAAAAGTTTCATATAAACATTTCTCTTTTGGGGTTTGCTCAAGACTTTTCCCAACAGCATGAAATATTCTCCAATAGATTCAAAAAATCGTTTTACCATACGGCTAAATTAGTGCTTTTCTTATTAATATCAGCGTGCATTTTTGTCACCCACAATCACCAAGAAGATTGTTTTGAGAATGATTACAATATCCATACTAAAACTCCAGTTTCTCACATAAAATGAGTCTGCAAGGATTCTTTTTTTCATTCCGAGATTCATATCGCCTTCATCTCCTCTCAAACCGCTGACTTGTGCCAGTCCGGTAATTCCGGGTTTGACCATACTTCTGAGACTATATCTGCTAATTTTCGGTTTGTAAAAATCATCTACCAAAAGCATATGAGGTCTTGGTCCTACAACAGTCATATTACCCATCAGTACATTGATGAATTGTGGCATCTCATCCAAGCTGGTCTTTCTTAAGAATTTTCCAACTTTTGTAATTCTTTTGTCATCCACGGCAGTTGTACTTTGTGCTTTATTATCTTCAGACCTCATTGTTCTGAATTTCAAACAATTAAAAACTTCGTCGTGATAGCCATATCTTTTCTGAATAAAAAATACTGACCCTTTGGATCCATCCATTTTTATCAATAAAATGATTAATGGAAAAAGCCAGGAGCAAATTCCAATCAAAACAATCAACGAAAATAAAATATCGAAAATTCTTTTAAGACCGGCGTTTGTGAAAAAATCCAATGGGTATTTTGCCTGAGATAGTACCGGAACTGTTTCTATATAATTGAATTCATACTCAAAAAACTGATTTTGAATAATATTAGGAACCAATGAGATTTTCACTTTATTAAGTTCTGCCTGACGGAAAAGGTCATTCTCAAATTGTTTATCCAAACAATGTTCTGAGGGCAAAAAAATAGTATGAATTCCATTATCTTTCCAGAACTCTATCATATTAGGCAAGTCATAATTCCCTTGCGGATAATCGTAGATTTTGTATCCATAATCTTTTCGTTCATTGATGATATCTCTCAAGACATTAGAAGAAGTTCCCTCCTCTATAAACATCACATTTCTGTGATTAATACCTTTGCTTCTGATATATTTCAAAAGAAAATAGATAAAACTTTTAATGGGTATAACTACAAGCAACAAAATCCCAGCAAGATAAAATCGCTCTGTTTTGAGGAAATCATTCTGACTGACTTTCCCAAGCATAACTACGCCAATAAAGAAGAAAAAAACGTGAATAAAAATTCGCTCCAGATAAATAGTGTACGTTACGTTTCTAGGAATGTGGTAAAGTCTTGTTCTTCCGCTTAGTAGCAACCAAAAGAAACACAATACTAAAATTGATACAATATTCTGCTCCACCGAATCCGAATCATACTTAACCTCGAAATTCCTCCAATAATAAATCACAAATACAGATGATACCAGAATCATATCCAGTAAAATCACAAATGCTTTGAAATATCGGGAATATCGGAGTCTCTGCATAAATCAAATTTAAGGAATATTCAGATATTTATGTGTTTGGATAGAAGATCTCCATCTTGGATTTTCTAAAATGAAATCCGTAATTTTAGGATAATTTGCATCACGCTTGCTCCATTCACTTTGCAGATAAAGTTCGCAAGAATCTGAAACTTTTGCAGCTTGTTCTTCGGCAAACTTAAAATCATTTTGATTAAAGATAATCATCTTCAATTCACTCGCTTCTTTATAAATATTGGCTAACGGAAGCCCTGTTTTTTTAGGAGAAAGTGTAATCCAATCCAGATGGCCACTCATAGGATAAGCTCCCGAAGTTTCTATATGAATGGTGCATCCTAACTCTTTCAGCTTCGAGGTCAAGATTTCCAGGTTCCACATTAGAGGTTCTCCACCTGTAAGAACAATCGTCTTACAATATTTGGCTGCCGTTTCTGCAATTTCTTCCGTATTCATCAACGGATGAAGTTTTGGATCCCAACTCTCCTTCACATCACACCAATGGCAACCAACATCGCATCCGCCCAAACGAATGAAATAGGCTGCTTTCCCTGCATGAAATCCTTCTCCCTGAATAGTGTAAAAATGCTCCATTACCGGGAGCATTTTACCTTCTTTTAATAAAATATCTTCTTCTTCCTTAGTCATTATAAACTGACGTTTTATAGGCAATGATGGTATTTTTCATCAGCATTGCTCGCGTCATTGGCCCCACTCCTCCCGGAACTGGTGTGATCCAACTTGCTTTCTCTGCACAACTGTCAAAATCTACATCGCCTGCAAGATGATAACCTTTTTCGGAGTCATCATCTACTCTAGTAATGCCGACATCTACGATAACTGCTCCATCTTTGATCATCTCTCCTTTCAAGAAGTTGGGATCACCAAGAGCTGTTATCACAATGTCTGCTTTTTTTGTATATTCTTCTATATGCTCTGTGTAAGAGTGTGTCAAAGTCACTGTAGAATTCCCTGGAAAATCTTTTCTTCCCATTAATATACTCATTGGTTTTCCAACGATTCTACTTCTTCCGATGATTACACAATCTTTTCCTTTGGTTTCGATATTATATCGTTCCAATAATGTCAATATTCCAAATGGTGTTGCCGGCAGGAAAGTATCCATTTCCAAAGCCATTTTCCCGAAATTCTCCGGGTGGAAACCATCCACATCTTTTCTCGGATCGATCGCCATAATAATCTTCTCCTGATCAATCTGCTTTGGCAAAGGCAATTGAACGATGAAACCGTCCACGGCTTTTGATTTATTCAACTCATCAATCTTTTCCAACAATTCGGACTCGGAAACTGTACTCGGAAATTTAATCAATGAAGAACTGAATCCAACTTCCTCACAATCTTTCACTTTGCTGTTCACATAGGCTTTGCTTGCACCATTGTTACCAACAAGAATCGCAACCAAATGTGGCGCTCTCCTGTTGTTGGCAAGAATTTTTTCAACCTCTTGCTTAATTTCAGCCTTTACTTCTTTTGAGACCTTCAGTCCATCTAGAATTTGTGCCATTTTTCTTTCTTTTTACTTTTTAGATTTATTTTGAAAAATGAAATGTTCCTTTCCCAACACTTCACTTTTATATTTTATCGGTTAGATTTATAGAAATTGATCAATCCGTTTGTAGAACTGTCGTGTGTTTCAACTTGACCTTCAGCGTCCAATTCCGGAAGGATTTTTCCTGCCAAAACTTTCCCTAATTCTACTCCGAACTGGTCAAAACTGAAAATATTCCAGATGACACCCTGAACAAAAATCTTGTGCTCATACAAAGCAATCAATTGCCCTAATGAAAACGGTGTCAATTCTTTAAACAAGAAAGAGTTCGTCGGCGTATTTCCAGCGAATATTTTATAATTCAATAATTTCTCAATTTCTTCTTCCGTTTTTCCAGATGCTTTTAGTTCCTCATAAACTTCTTCGTGAGTCTTTCCAAAAGCTAAAGCTTCTGTCTGAGCAAAATAATTAGCTAATAGAATATCCTGATGTTCGCCAACTTCATTCGGTGATTTGGCATAAGCAATGAAATCTGCCGGAATCAATTCTGTTCCTTGATGAACCAATTGATAAAACGCGTGCTGACCATTGGTTCCAGGTTCTCCCCAAATGATTGGTCCTGTTTCATAAGTTACAAACTCGCCATTTCTGTCTACTGATTTACCGTTACTTTCCATATCACCTTGTTGAAGATAAGCTGAAAAACGGTCAAGATACTGAGAATAAGGCAAAATCGCATAAGTTCCAGCCGCATAAAAATTACGGTACCAAACGCCTAGAATACCCATCAAAACAGGAATATTTTCCTTAAAATCTTTAGTTTGAAAATGAACGTCTGTATCGTTTGCACCTTTCAAAAGTTGTTCGAAGTTTTCATAACCAACAGACAAAACGATGCTGAGTCCAATCGCACTCCAAAGCGAGTAACGACCACCAACCCAATCCCAAAATTCGAAGATATTTTCTTCTGCAATTCCGAATTTTTTTACAGCTTCGATGTTGGTTGATAATGCTACGAAATGTTTTGCAACGTCTTGGTTTGTAGCACCTGATTTCAGGAACCATTCTTTTGCAGAATTGGCATTGGTCATTGTTTCCTGAGTTGTAAAAGTTTTGGAAGCCACAATGAATAAGGTAGTTTCAGGATTAAGGTCTTTAACAACCTCAGCCATATGATTTCCGTCCACATTGGAAACGAAATGGACATTTAGTCTTGTTTTGAAATGTTTCAATGCAGAACAAACCATCACTGGACCAAGGTCAGAACCTCCGATTCCTACATTCACAACATCTGTAATTTCTTTACCTGTAAAACCTTTGTGAGAACCGGAAATTACGGATTCTGAAAAAGATTTCATATGATCCAGAACTTTCTTAATTGCAGGTTTGATATTTTCCCCATCAACTAAAATTTCTTTATCAGAAAAATCTCTCAAAGCCGTATGTAGAACTGCTCTACCTTCTGTCTCATTGATTTTATCACCAGAAAACATTTTTCCGATCGCTTCTTTTAACTGAGTTTCTTCAGCCAATTGAAGTAATAAATCCAAAGTTTTAGCATCAACCAAATTCTTAGAATAATCAAAAAGATAATTTTCTGTTTCTAATGAAAATTCCTGAAAACGATTCGGGTTATACTGAAACAAAGTTCTCAACTCAAAATCATTATTGGCAAATTGTTGATCTAAAGCTTTCCAAGCAGCAGTCTGGATAGGATTTATTTTTGGTAACATTCTTTAAGGTTTTAAATTTAAAATCAAGCTTACAAGAAATTCTTATAAGACCTGCAAATTTACGAAAAATAAGCCACTTGAATTTAAATTGTTTTTAACATAATATGACAATTGTTTTGCAATAAAAGAATGATGAAAATTTCTAAATTTTGACTTATCGTTTTTGACAAATAATTAGGTCAAAAAACAAACGAGAGTGGTATTAGATATCACTCTCGTTGTTTTATACATAAGCTAATCTTAGCTTTTTTGAAATTTTCTATTTTGCTTCTTCTTTCTCTGGAAACATTACTGAAATCAACACTGATAAAATCAAAATCCCACCAACAATTCCCAATGAAACCGGAGACGAAATATGATACCAAGGCGAGATCAACATCTTCACTCCAATGAAACTTAGAATTATTGCTAATCCGTAAGGTAATTTGCTGAACATATGGATGAAGTTGGATAGCAAGAAATATAAAGATCTCAATCCTAAAATCGCAAAAATGTTAGACGTATAAAGAATAAATGGATCTTTTGAAATGGCAAAGATTGCCGGAATAGAATCCACTGCAAACAATACATCCGTGAACTCTATCACCGCAACTACAACCAAAAGTGGTGTTGCCATTTTGATTCCGTTTTGTACTGTGAAGAACTTGTCTCCATCGTAGTTATCGGAAACTTTCCAGAAGCTTTTGATTAATTTTGCACCGGCACTTTCGCTGTAATCCTGCTCATCATCATCGTCACCGCCACCCCAGGATTTGATTCCTGCATAGACCAAAAATAATCCAAAAAGTGTCATAACTACATTGATTCTAACCGGATGTCCGAAAACATTCATTTCTGGCAGATAAGTCAAATCGATCAACTCAACACCTGCGAAGATGAAAATCGCTCTGAAAATCAACGCCCCGATAATTCCCCAAAACAAGACTTTGTGATGCAGATGTCTTGGAACTTTGAAAAATCCAAAGACGAGAATGAATACAAAAAGATTATCAACCGATAAGGCTTTTTCTATCCAATAAGCGGCTTGAAACTGGGTGAATTTTTCAATTGCCAAAGCGTGTCCGCCGGCATCCTGATTGAAAACCCAATACACAATACCTGAAAAAACCATTGATAAAGAAATCCAGATAATACTCCAGATTGTCGCTTCTTTGGAAGACACCTCGTGCGCTTTTTTGTTGAAAACTCCAAGATCCAGCAATAACATTACTATCACTACGATAGCAAATCCTACTACAAGGCCGGGATGTAAATCGATAATACTCTTCTCCATGTTTATTTTAATTATTTATTTGTCAAAGTTATGTACATTAATCGTCCGCCTTCTTCATCGGACAACATTATTTTTTTCCCATCGGTCAATTCTACCATAGAGTTGATGGGAACTGGTTTATTTTCTGTTATATCTTTCATATCCGGCAAACTTTGATTCACCAAAACCCATCTATTCTGATGAAATGTGAAATAACCAACCGGTTTTTTATCTTCAGCTGTCAAACTTTCGTTCCGAATCACTTTCTTAGAAACGTGCCATTTGAAAAGATATTGGTTGTGATAGACCATTAATCTGTGATTTTCAGGTTTCCAAACATTGTCCTTGAATTTGAAATACAAATCGACAACCGGCAAAGTTCCTTTGTGCTGAGTTCCGCAGAACGGACATCTCGGCTTCGACGTATTATCAAAAACATACCATTTTTCATCACAATTGGGGTTGCTGCAAGGCTGGATCAAATCTACGGTTTTTAGCAATGCGGTTTCCCATTCATTAGCAATTGGTCGCAACATTGGATTATGCAAGCCGTCTACAAAAGCTCTTTTGAACAATTCTGACAGATAAGGTCCTGTAACTGTGTACGGAATCTTCTGAGGATCGCCCCAAAACAGATTCCATTTTTTGAGATGGTCTACTTTTACACGATTGGTCGTATCTGTAGTACTTTCTACGAAAATTGCTTTCTCTCCCATCGATAAAACCTCATCTCTTTCCGAATCCAAATCCCAAATTTTTCCGCCACGTAAAGGATGCCTTCTGAGCAGATACATATAAATCAAAACCGCTAATGCGTGCAAATCTGTTTTCTGATTGGGTAAAATACGATTAGAATCCTGAAGTGGTAAATGCTTGGTTTTAAGAACTTCCGGCGCAATAAAATCTGCTGTACCAATCACTTCAGGAGGGAATAGTCCTGGAACTACAAGTCCATCAATATCAATAATCGTAGCCGATTTTGTAACCGGATCTACCAAAACATTGTTGTAGGACAAATCCGAATGCGCCAATCCCATCTGATGCATTTTTTTCACGCCTCGGGAAATGTTGATGGCAATCTGAAAATAACTCAGCCAATCTCCCAATTCTGACTTATCTAATGCCAATGGATATTGATTATTTCTGAATGAAGGCGTTGTAAACCACTTGCCTACTTTCTCGCCACCTTTGATAGTGTCATTGGCAGAGTATCCTTTTTTAAAGAAAAATTTGGAATTATAAATCGGAACAATGACGCCAATTTTTCCATTTTTTTCTACAGCATCAGAAGGCCAACGGAAAATCTCGTCCAAGAAATAATCCGCACTGTTTCCCTTTTTGATGTTTTCCAGGTAAAGAGAAACGATTCGTTTAATTCTATCTTTTTGATTAAAATCCAACGGATCTCTGAAAAAAGCCACAACATATTGCCGATTCGGTGCAAAATATACATCTTTTACGCCGCCTCTTTTCGGGTTTCCATCATCTACATATTCATAAGATTTTGATGGGTCTATGATAGAATTAACCTTGATTGTACTCATCATCTTAATAAATTACAGCTAATGTTCTATCGTCGTGATTGCCTTTGCTCCAAAAATCCATCCAGTCAGACAATTGATTTTCGATATTCTGATCTTCTGCGAAATCCACTTTTATTTGATCTTCATTTTTGCCATCCAAATCTTTGAGGAAATTTTTCCAGCTCTCTAAGTTTTCCAATTTACTTTCCACAACGAATTTCGGATCATAAATTCCGTCCGTCATCAGAAATAATTTTGAGAAATCTTTGAAACAATTGATTCCAAATCGGTCTGCCATATCTGGTCTGCTGAAAATGTCGGACATTGTGATAAATCTTGTCCCACCACTGAACTCGCCGACATCCAGAAAATTCAGAAGTTTTACACTTTCCTCGTTTTCATCAATGACATTGATTGGACAATCGCCAACGCCAAATGAGAGAACGACATAACCAAAATCAAATTTCTTGACCAAAACGAAAATCAAAGTCGTGTGGAGATCTTTTAGATTGATTTCTTCAGAATCTGCAAATTGGTTTAAAGCTTCGTTAAGTTGTTTTACATTTTTGTAGAGGCTGTTGATCACAAATGCTTTACTTTTAATCTTCGCATCTTCGGAATTATTGCCATCGAAATAACTGATAATTTCTGATGACAGATTTTGCAAAAAAGTTTCATTATTAAAACTTTCAGCGATATTTTCAGTTACAAATTTTGATCCTGCTCTGGCAAATTTTGCGGAACCAGCGCCATCAGCAACTGCAACTACATTCCAATCATCAGGTAAAGATTTTACTACGAAATCATCATCGCGGAAAGTTCCTTCGTGTGCGTGAGAACGACCTCTTTTGGATGCAACAACAATTTTTTTATCCAGGAAAGATGAAGAGAAAGTTACATTCTCTTCTTTCGGAAATCTGCTGTCTGTAGGACTTGGTTTATTCATCCAAAGATCTTTCGGGTCAGCATTGACGATGAAAGGAATTTTTTTGATATCAATTTCAAAATTTTCGTCTTCTTTGTGGAAGAATTCGATTTCAATATCAATTTGACTGGCATTGGTTGGAACGCCGGAAATACAAGCTTTTTCTGCATCAAACTGTAAACCTACCAAATCCAAATTCTTAATATCATTGATTTGAATTTTCGGAAATAAAGAAGAATCAAAACAAAATTGATATTCTTTTTTGACATTCGCATTCGGAATAGAAATCTGCTCCTCCCTGAATTCTTCTTTATCTTTATTCATATTGAAAATTTGTAGAATTTGAGATTTTAAATTGCTGATCGATTGGGATAATTCATTCAATTTTGCGTTATCCCTCAACTTCAGAATTGTTGAATCAATTAGTTTATTTCTCTCAATATTATATTCCTTTAGAATTTCATTTAACAATTTTTCCATTCTATCCTAAAGTTCTGTTGATATCGAATCCACCTTCTGCCATTCCGTAAAATCCGGTATTCCCACACCAAGGACATTTTGCATTGCCGTCGCCGTTGATGCAATGAATTCCGCCACAAATGCAGGTTGCCAAAGCAAAATTGTTACCACAAGAAGGACAACTCGGATTGCCATAAAGTTCTTCACTTGAAATTTTGTTGGAAATAGCAGAATCCGCAGAGTATTCCCAATAAGAATTTTCATCGATTCTATAGGCACCTTCAACTTTGTAAAATCTGGTTTGGAAGCCGGGAACATTCGATTCCTGCAAAGCTTTCTTGAATTTCAGAAGATACATTTTGTCATTGGTAGAACATTTTCCACTGAGGACAACAAAATTATTATCCGGCAACGAATGATTTTTAGACAAATCTATTTTTTCAACAATATCCGGATTGGATTTGCTAAGATCGATTCCTTCTTTATTGGTATTATTGATATTTTCGCTGGTTGTTTTGATGGAAGCTGTTACCCATTTGAAAAATTCTTTATAGGAATTGCTGTCGGTATTATTGAACAACAAAACCTGATCAGACAATCTTCCTAACAGATTGAGATTGGTATTATCACCAATAGAAATGATGACTAAGTTACTTTTGCCTCGATAATCATTATTCCAACGATTGATTGCTTTTTCGGAATCGTCTGTAGGAATTCCGTCTGTAAATAGAAAGACAATCGGTTTCCAGTCGCCTTTTCTTTCATAGGTTGTTTTCACTACATCTCTGTCGATAGCGTTCATCAGTTCTTCCAAACCTTTTGACAGCGAAGTTCCACTACCAATCGGAATTTTCGGCGGATAAAAAGTAATCACATCCTGCAATGGCGTAATCGTCTTACTTTTTCCTGCAAAACCGATGATGGAAATCCAAACTGTTTCCAAAGCATATGGATCAGTTTTGAGTTCTTTGATAATGGTTGCAATTCCTTCCTGAACCTGTTCAATCGGTTCGCCAATCATCGATTCTGAAACATCCAGAAGGAAATAAATTGGTAATCTTCTCATAGCATTTGGTTTTTGGTTTTAGACGATAATATTGAGTTCGCTTGGCGGTGGAGGAAGTGTCATAGATTCCCCTGTTCCTTGGGATTTGCTTCCCATTTCGATAGAAGAACTTACCCATTGGAAAAATGTGGTCAAAGTAGAAGCATCGGTTGTATCAAGCTTTACAACATTATTGGTTAATTCCTGAAGGAAACTAACTTCTGCTTTCGGTCCCGCTGCACAACCTACAATAACCCCGAAATCTAAAGCTTTGATTTTGGGAATCATTTCTCTATATTTTTGCAAGTCAGACGGTTTGCCATCTGTAAAAATAAATAATAGAGGTTTCCAATCTCCTTTTCTGTCTGCAGAACCTTTGATCAAATCTTTATTGACCAAATCATAAATCATTTCCAAAGCCTGACCTGTATGCGTTGGTCCACTGTCCGGACATTTGATTTCGACCGGATGAAAACTTGCCAAATCCACCAATGGAATCAGATTGTTAACTTCTCTGTCAAACGTCACAACATTGATATGGAGAGAATCCATCGCTTGCGGATCTGTTCTCAGCATACTTATCAAACCATTGAATCCGTTATTCAGCGCAGCAATTGGTTCGCCTCGCATTGATCCGGAAGTGTCTAATAAGAAATAAGCTAAAAGTCGTCTGTTCATAATTATGATACGATTACCAGTTCAGATGGTGGTGGCGGCAATTGATCCAATCCCACAAAATCAATTCCGGTTTCTTCCACTTTTGTAGAAGTTGTGGAAATGGATGCCGTTACCCATTGGAAAAATTTGGAAATACTTTCAGAATCTGCATTGTCCAATCTTACGACAGAACTTGTGATCTGTTTCAAAATAGCATCATCTGCACCAGAACCAGCTGCACATCCGACAATCAAACCTTTGTTGACATTTTTAAGTTTATTAAAACCAATCTGCCAATCATCCGTTGGGATTCCGTCTGTCATTATGAAAGTCAGAGGTTTCCAATCCCCTTTTTGCTCGGTAGTTGTTTTGGTAATCTCGAGTTCCATTTTGTCTGCCAATAATCCTAAAGCAGCGCCCAAAGAAGTTGTGCTTTGCGCTTTGATATCGACCATTTGGAAAGATGCCAAATCTGTCAACGGAACTATTTGCTTGGCTTCACTATCAAATGTTATGATACTGACATAAGCAGTTTCGATAGCCTGAGGATTTTGACGCAAAGAATGCAACATCATCTGAACGCCATTTTTCACAGCTTCTATCGGTTCTCCTGACATAGAGCCTGACGTATCGAGTAATAAATAAACGGGTAATCTTCTCATTTAATTGACATTATAAGTTGGTGTTTCTGACTCAGATTTATTATTAATCAAACTTTCTCCATAACCTGTATGACCATAAGAATCATCGTTTTGATTGATGTGGCCCATTACTTCTTGAGTAATATTCTTCCCTCCTGAAAGTACTCCGAATATCGAACCTATTGTATAAATCGGTCCCCAAGGAATTCCCCACCAGCCGACAATCAAAGATGTTCCAAGATGTTTCAAACCTGGTGTTATTGATGATTTGCCTGGTGGAATAAAATAAATGGAACTTGGTCTCTTGAATGTCATAAATATAATGGAGATGCAGTAATTGTACATTACAAATTTACCGCCGTTATTTACCATTCCTCTGATTTGCTGGGTTGTTAAACCATCTGTGTTTTTAATTTTCATCATAAGTAGTTTTTATTAATTCTGTGAATCGTTTGTCCAATAAACGCATCATCTGTCGGGTCGCCTATGGCATCGAATTTCCATTCTTCTCCCCTTTTGTACAATTTGGCCATAATAATGGCCGTTTTGTTTCGATAAGCAGATTCTGCTGAGACATTATAAGTTGCAAAAACAGAATTTACTCGCTTAGGCGTACCTTCAAACATTCTGATTTTCGCATAAGGAATCTCTGAAAAATCCTCTTTTCCAACATTATTAAGAAAAAAGAAAATCTTAGAAACTTTCGGGTCTATTTTTGAAAGGTCAACTGTAATTATTTCATTATCCAAACCATCATCGCCTCCCTTATCACCTTCCAAATCGTCTCCTGTGTGTCGTAGAGCATTATCTTGTGACACCAATTTACCTTTTGGAAGTCCAAACTTCTGCAAAACATCAATATTGTAAAGCGGTGAGTAGAGGTGGTCACAAATATTATTATTAGTATCAAATAAGATACAGCTTAAGTCTAGGTCCACATCTTTGGAAGACCTCATCCCTAGAAAATTCTTCTTTTCTATTGCACCCCAGTTAACGCCAACACAAAAGTTTGTTAATGTTTCTCCAGAGCTTTTTCTAAGGTCAATTTTCTGTCCTTTTTGTAAATTGATTGACATTGTTATTAGTTTTTATTTTAAGATTAATTTTGAAAAAATTATAAATAATTCTGTCTCACAGTTTCTACGGTTTCCTGCAGTTTTCTGTCTCTTGTAGGCTCTCCGATTGCATTGAATTTCCATTCACCGTTTCTTTTGTAGAAAACGCCCATTACCATTGCCACGTGACCACCGAAATTATCGCCTTTTGCAATATTATAAGTTGCAAAAACTTCATTCACTCGGCTTGGTGTTCCTTCATAAATTCTAATCGATGCAAACGGAATCGTTCCGAAATCCTGTCCTTTGTAGCTATTCAAAACAAACGCAACGGACTGAACATTAGGACTTAATTTAGAAAAATCTAAAGTAATGATCTCATTATCCAGACCATCGTCACCGGACAAATCACCCGTAAGATCATCACCGCTGTGTTTTACAGCACCGTCTCTAGACTTCAGTTGTCCAAAATAGACTACATCTACAGAATTTTTAGCTTCATCAAACAAAAGACAGCTTGCATCCAAATCCACTGCTTCTTTTGTCACGCTACCTAACCAGCTTTTTTTCTCGATTGCGCCCCAGTTAACGCCCACACAAACATTTTGTAATGTAGAGCCATTTTCTTTTACCAGACTTATTCTTTGTCCTTTTTGTAAGTTGATTGCCATTATTATTGTATTTTATTATTTAAATTTAGATTAAGCATAGAATTAAGAATACTCAGTTCTTCATCGATGCTGATGACTTGGTTTAAGACTTCCTGACTGTCCAATGTTTCTTTATATTTTTCCAACATTGTGATGACTTCTTCAGGAAGTTCGGTTTTCATATTGTCGGCTTTTGTTTTAAGCTCCTCATTTCTATTTCTGAGTTCGCTGACAATGGATTTTTTAGACGATGTATTGGGAGAGCGATCCAGTAACAATGCAATATCTTGCTCCAAAAGATAAAACTCATTGGTCTGCAGATTCCAGATAAAATCTTCATCCGTGTCTACAATTCTGAACAATTCAAAAATCTGATTGCTAATGATATAACCACAAATAAATCTGATTTTAAAGTTATTAGCATTCAGTTTTCCTAATAATTTTCGTTCTATATCAACATTGTCGAACTCATAATATTTGACATCAGGCAAACTGAGCAGACAATCTATTTTCGCTTCTTTCCTGTAGTAATCCTGAGCATAGATATTAGAAAGATTCCTGATTTTCTTATAATCTACAGGGGTTACCACATCGGTCAAATTTTTATAAATAGATTTTAAAAAATCTGAAACCAGAGCATTCTGATATTTTCTTTCAGTACCGAAATCGCGGCCTCCTTTTTCCTGCGAAATAAATGCAGCGATATAATCCTCATTAGCATCAATTTCCTTATAAGCCGTAAGAATCCCTGCCTCCTTTTGTTTTTTAATTTTATCAAGAAGAACTATCAGGCTATCAGTGTATTGAAGATGAAACAACTCTAGCTTATTGATATCCAGACCTGCAATGGATTTGGATTCAAAATAAGAATGGATCACTTCTGTTTTGATGATAATATTGATAAGATCTTCCTGTCTAAAAAACTTACTTAGAAGCTTGAGTTTCTGAATTCTTTTTTTACTGTTCTTTAATATTTCCTTCTCCGGACTCAATTTTTATTTAAGAATTTTGAATTTGTTTTTTCAAAGTATCTTCCAGGTTTTTAAGTTCTACATCCAACTGCTGTCTGGATTGTGCACCTTGCTGCTGGATTTGTTTCACCTCATTCAAAGTACTAATCAATGAACTTGTTGTATCCCGAAGCGTATCTATAGAAACAATCGTTTGCTCGTTAGCACGTGCCACATCAATTGTATTTTGCTGTAATCGTTGTGCATTTTTTCTAAGGATTTCTTCCGTTGTAGAAGACACTTTTTTCTGAACATCAATATTTTGCTGCTGTCTATGCATCGCCACAGCCAAAGTCAATTGGTTTTTCCAAACAGGAAGCGTTGTCGTCAAAATAGTTTGTGCTTTTTCAGCAATAGAAACATTGTTATTCTGAATCAATCTGATTTGAGGCAACGATTGCAAAATGATGAAACGAACGACCTTCAAATCAGCCAGTCTTCTGTCCAATCTTGCGATAAAATCTCTTTTGTCAGCAATCTGGTAATCCTGATATTGAGCAGCATTGATTTCCATCAAAGCCAATTCTTCACTGGATTTTTGCATTCTGAGACTTCCTGCAATGATGTAATCTTCAATCTTTTTTACAGATTCTATATTGCTGGTAAAAATCGTTTGAAGAACTGCATTATCTTTTGTTGAATTGATGATTCCTGCATTGACTTTATTCGAAATGTCCGAAATATTATTGACGATTTTGTCATATTTCACAAACAAAGTTTCGACAGAACTTACCATTTTGCTTAAGAAAGGAATCTTTTTCAGGAATTTCTTCACAGAACTTCCTTCCAATTCATCAACATCTACATAGTTGAGCTCAACCAATAGTTTATTAATCAATTCTCCAACTTCTCCAGAGTTTGATTTTCTAACATTATTCAGGAAAGAATCACTTTGATTAGCCAAAGAATTTTGCAATTCCGACCCAAAATTGATAATCGAATTCGGGTTTTGTTCGTCTAATGAGCCAGAAAGACTGTCGTATTTCTGAACATCAATTGACGGAAGTTGCGCCAAATCTACGTTGCCATTTTTGTCAATGACAGGGCTTGTTACTTGAGGTAAATCCATTTCCATTATTGATATAAACTTAAATATTTAGCTAAACCTTCTCTTTGTCCATTCCCAACAGCTTCGAACTTCCATTCGCCGTTTCTCTCATAAATTCTACCGAATTCTACGGCTGTTTCGATTGAGAAATCCTCATCTAATTCGTACTTTAAAATCTCTTCATTGGTTTCAGTATTGAAAACTCTGATGAATGAATTTCTCACCTGTCCGAAGTTTTGATTTCTGGAATCCGCTTCGTGAATCGTTACCACAACGATGATTTCCTTAACTCTAGGGTCGATACCTGTAAGATCAATTTTAATTTGCTCATCATCGCCGTCGCCGTCTCCAGTCAGGTTATCTCCAGTGTGAGTTACAGATTTGTCAGGAGTTTGCAAGTTGTTATAAAAAACAAAGAACTCATCCGCTACCAATTTTTTATTCTCGCCCAACACAAAAACCGAAGCATCCAAATCGAAAGCACCTCCAGTAGATGAATTGTTTGCGTCCCAGCCTAGTCCAATAGTGAATTTTGGGGCATTAATATTTTGTCTTTGTCCTTTTTGTAAGTTGATTGCCATTGTAATTTATTTTTTAATTTGATTATATTTTGTTTGTATTCTTCTACCAAATGGTAGTTGTTGCTGATTGCCAGATTCAGGATTTCTTTTCTTTTAGCTTCTGAAATATTGTTATAAATATTCTCAAAATCCTGGTCCTGCATTAGCAAAATGTATTTTGTAATCCTTGTGTTGAAGTGGAAATCTCTGCCGTTAATTACATCAATCAAATCTTCAGTGGTTTTAATTTTGAAATAATTGTAATGATTTTCGATTTTTGGATGGATATTTTTGTTCATTAATTCAGCAAAATAAACGAAGATGAATTCGCCATTCACGTCATAATGTTTCAGGATTTTATCGACTGTATTTTCGTGACTTCCTGTGATTTTGATATCGTCCAAGAAAAGACAGAACTTGCCATCTACAAAGCTTTTATCGATGTAATAAGTATCATTGGCGATGAGATTGATTCTTTCCTCATAACTCATATTGCCATAATCTTCCACATAAGTTTGCTTTCTGTGGATTTTTCCTTCCAGACAAGCTGATTTTCCATTCTCGAACAGGAAATAATTAAGCTGTTCCTTGAAATAGAAACAAAGAAAGTTCGAAGCTGTTGGAATCGAATGATAAGGACTTGGAAACAGAATAATCTCTTCCTGTTCCAACAACTCATCTCTGAATTCTGAAATAAATCCCTGAAATAATTCTTCAGCAAATTCTTTCGCTACAGAAGTGTCTCCAAACTTGAACCTGCTGTAACTTCCTTCATCAAAAGGACTTTTAAGTTCACTTTCTATTTTATGTAAACTATATCTTTTTTTCATAACTTTTTTAAAATTTCACCAGTTGTGCTTTGACGCCAAATCGTTTTGCGCCTTCATAATCTGCAATTCTATTATCGCCTATATGTAAAATTTTTTCTTTTTCAACTTTTCTTAACTCATTGATTTTATTAAACATCATATCAAAAATCTTTAAGTTCGGTTTCGAAGCTTTTACCTCATCAGAAAAAATCATAAACGAAAAATAATTGGCCAAGCCGTGATGTTCCAAAACTTTCCTCAAAGATTCTCCATTGATAAACGCTGTGTTGCTTAAGATGCTTGCTGTTTTATTTTTTTCTTTGATTTCAATTAATATTTCCTCAATATTTTCCCATAAAATGACAGGTATATTATTCAGAAATAAGTCATCTACCTGATGAAAAAACTGATTGAGGTCTTCCAAAGAAATCTTTTCTGTGTCTTTTCCCAAAGCATCCAACATTATCAAAAAAGTCTCTTCTCTTTCCAGATGATTGCCAGTTTTTTCTGATATCCTGTTAAACAAAATATCATAATGCCTGACAGTTTTCCGAACCTCATCAATATCTTTTTCAATAGAAAAAAAATCTCTGAATAACGCATCTCTTTTCCCCTTGAAATTAGGATTAGATTTGATGATTGTCAGCCAAAGGTCAAAAGAAAAATGCTCGTACGAGTCTATATCTATCTCCACAAACTATTACTTAGAACCCGCAGACCATTGCATTCCCCAATTGTACATCTTATCACAATCGCTATGCGAATTATGGAAAGTCACCAGTTTTTTCACCTGCATACTAGTTGGCGAAAATAGAATCTCCGCGATAGCACAGAATTTTCTTGGATCACTTTGCTTGCCCATTTCAACTTCGATATCCGGATTTCCAGATACTTTGATGGTTACAACACCATTGGTTTCTGCCCATCTTGCAACACCATCATAGATGAAACAGTAAATGATCATTCTTTTGATGTTGTTATTAGGATTCACAATGATGTTTTCTCCAGATCCTGCCGCAGCTCCCCTGTCATCACCTGTATGCCAAACCCACGGCGAATCTGTATATCTGCCTTGGCGCGTTTGTCTGTCTCTTGGTCCGCCATTTCCTTTGGCAAACTGAACACCATCTATCACATTTTTTTGTCCATCTGCCAGCTCATAGAAACAACCAAGATCAAGATCAATTGCGTTATTACCGCCTAATAGACTTGCGAAAAAACCTTTTTTAGTTTCGCCTTGTGACCAGTTGAGATTAATAACAATCTCTTTACTGTTGTCTTTTTTTGTAAGATCAATGGAATGGGTGTCACCTTGTTTTTCAATGGTAACTTTTTGTAGGTTAATAGCCATAATATGTTTATTTTATGATGGATCCGTTGTAATATTTTTCTAAGAAAAAGCCTAAATCTGCCTTATATCCAATACCTGAAGCTTCGAATTTCCAAGCGCCGTTTCTTTTGTAAAGCCTTCCGAACTCAACACCCGTCTCGATAGAAAAATCTTCATCCAACTCGTATTTTGCAATTTCTTCATTATTAGAGTTATCTACAACTCTGATGTACGAATTACGAACCTGTCCGAAGTTTTGCTTTCTTCTTTCAAAATCCTCGATAGTGACTACAAAAAGAATCTCTTCTACTCTGGAATCTACTTTATCCAAATCTATTACGATAGCCTCATCATCATCGCCATCACTATTTCCACCTGTTGGATCATCACCTGTGTGAGTAAGAGCGCCATCAGGAGAACTCAAATTATTATAAAAAACAAAATAATCTTCTCCCACCAATTTTCTGTTAGAATCGATCATTATTGCGGACGCATCCAAATCAAAATCGTGACCTGTTCCTTCATTAGGATCCCATCCTAACCCGATCGTCATTTTGGTTAACCCGATGTCAATTTTTTGTCCTTTTTGTAAATTAATTGCCATAAATATGTTTTAATGTTTTATTAGTTTTGATGAAAGGTAAATATAGAACTTTCCTGCCAATGAAAATTATCGAAAAGTTTAAAAAAATCATAAATTTTCAGTTAATTTTATAAAATTCAAGGACTTTTTAGTAATTCTATGAGATAAATCATTCATTCTAAAATTGATACCACACAGTCTCTTATCGAACGAGCATCGAACAACGGATATACAACGGATATACAACGGATATAGAATGGATATACAACTATCGAAGAAAGGATATACAAGCATTGATATTATGTTAAATGATAACCTGTTAAGATCCTTAAAATCAAATATTAAGCCTCGACAAAAATAAAAATTTTACATCACGACACGTTTTGACGTTAACCTATAATACTTTTGGCAAATATAATATTCAAAGTATGACAATTGTCTTGAGAAAATACAATTAATGATTTGAAATTAAACCTAACTTTACACAAGCAAAATGTAGATTATGGATGATTTTCTAGCCGCCAGATCTCAAATGGCAATGTCCCTGGGCTTTCACATCATATTTTCCTGTGTCGGGATGGTAATGCCTTTTCTAATGGCGTTCTCACATTACAAATATTTGACGACCAAAGACGAAGTCTATAAAGGACTCACCAAAGCCTGGAGCAAAGGTGTGGCAATTCTTTTCGCAACTGGAGCCGTTTCCGGAACAATGTTGTCTTTTGAATTGGGTCTGCTTTGGCCAAAGTTTATGGAACACGCCGGTCCGATTTTCGGAATGCCGTTTTCTCTGGAAGGAACTGCCTTTTTCATTGAGGCAATAGCTATTGGATTTTTCCTATATGGTTGGGAAAAATTCAACAAATGGTTTCATTGGTTTTGCGGCGTTGTAGTCGGCGTAAGCGGACTTGCTTCCGGAATTTTGGTTGTAGCTGCCAATGCCTGGATGAATAGCCCGGCAGGCTTCGATTATATTGATGGAAAATATCTGAACATCGATCCTATAAAAGCAATGTTCAATGAGGCTTGGTTTCCACAGGCATTTCATATGACCGTGGCGGCTTTTGCAGCAACAGGATTTGCTGTAGCTGGGATTCACGCCTTGATGATTTTGAAAAAACGAAATGTCAATTTCCATACAAAAGCCTTTAGGATTTCTGCCGGTTTTGCGATTATCGGGGCTTTGCTAGCTCCTATCAGTGGTGATGTTGCAGCAAAATCCGTTGCAGTAAGACAACCGATAAAATTGGCGGCGATGGAAGCGCATTTTGAGACTGAAAAAGGCGCAAGTTTTGTGATAGGTGGTGTTCCAGATGAGGAAAATGAACAAATCAAATACGCTATAAAAGTTCCAAAAGTCTTGAGTTTTCTGGCTTGGGGCGATTTTGATGCCGAAGTAAAAGGGCTGAAAGATTTTCCAAAAGACCACTGGCCTCCGGTTGCGGTTGTTCATTATGCTTTTCAGATTATGATATTTTTCGGGAGCGTGATGATGTTAATTGGTTTGATCTACCTCATCGCTACATTCTGGAAGAAAGAATGGTTGACCAAAAACTGGTATCTGAAAATGTTCGTTGCAGCAATTCCATTTGGTTATATAGCTTTGGAAGCGGGTTGGACAGTGACAGAAGTCGGAAGGCAGCCTTGGATTATTTACGGCATTATGAAAACCATTGATGCGGTGACACCGATGCCGGGAATCCAATATTCGTTTTACTTTTTCACATTGATTTTTATTTCGTTATCATTAATTATCATCTTCTTGTTACTAAGACAACTTAAGATGGTTCCGAAATTATACGACCCTACTGACCCTAATTATAATCCTAAAAATAAGAAATAATGATTTACGTAGTTATTGCATTTCTCTGGGTTTCAATTTGTTTGTATGTGATTACAGGTGGCGCAGATTTCGGAGCTGGGATTATCGAATTATTTTCCAAAAAATCTTATCGTAACCAAACGAAAAAGATAATGTCCAAATCTATCGCACCAATTTGGGAAGCGAATCATATGTGGCTGATTATTGCTGTTGTAATTTTATTTGTCGGTTTTCCTACAATCTATACAACTGTTTCGACTTATCTTCATATTCCTCTAGTTCTGATGCTGATTGGGATTATCGCAAGAGGAACCGCTTTTACATTCAGAAATTATGATGCTGTTGAGGATAACTGGCAAAAACTATATGCCCAGATTTTCTTTTATTCAAGCTTGTTGACACCATTTTTTTTAGGAATTATTGCAGCGGCAACGATTTCTGGCTCAATTGATACTGAAGCAAAAGATTTTCTGAGTCTTTACATTTTCAGTTGGCTGAATCCTTTCGGAGTTTGTGTAGGTTTTTTCACCGTTTCGCTTTGTGCTTATCTGGCCTCGTTGTTTTCTCTTCACGAAGCGAGATTCAGTGATGCGTTGCCAATTATGAAAAAAAAGGCAAGAGAAACAGCTATTTATGTAGTCGTAACAGGCATTTTAGTTTTTGTAAGCGCTCATTATTCTGACATCCCTTTATTAAAATGGATTTTTTCCAAAGCTTTGGGAATTATCGCCATAACACTGGCAACAATCAGTTTATTGTTTACCAACGAGGCCATCAAGAAAGGTCATTTTCTGTTGGTCAGAATTTATGGCGGGTTTCAGATCATTATGATTCTGGTTGCTGCCACTTATCAGCACAATCCTAATATCATTCTTTTTGCCAACGGCGGTCATCTTTCTCTGTTTGATGAAAGTGCTGCGCCGAAAACTATTGAAGCTTTGGGCTGGGCTCTTCTTTTGGGAAGTATCTTCATTCTGCCGTTTCTGTTTTATTTGTTGATGTCTTTCGGCAATCAAAGCAGAAAAGATCCGGAATAATAAAATAATACTACGGTCGTTTTTTAAATAGTGGTTTTATTTTTGATATCAGGAAGCCATTGAAAATTTAATAAAATAAGTTTATGAAGAAATTGCTATTGACAATGGGTTTGTTGGCTTGCGTTTTGTCTTATGCTCAAGCCTGGAAAGGTGCAGGTGACCAAAAAGCACAAGCGGGAATTAATGTTTGGGGATTTGGAACCGGACCTACTGCAAGTTATGATTATGGACTTTCTAACCTCATCTCTGTTGGTGGAGGTGCGAATGTTTATTTTAATGAAGATGATGATAATCCTTTTGTTTTCGGACGTATTGGGTTTCACTTACAAGAAGCTTTGGCATTACCTTCTGAAATAGATATCTATCCTGGTGTTAATGTAGGAGTTGCCGGTAGAAACTTCGGTTTAGGCGTTTATCTTGGTGCAAGATATTTTTTCACAGAGAACTGGGGCGCTTTTATAGAAGCCGGGAACAATGGAAGTTTTGGTGTTTCTTATTCTTTCTAAACTCAATTACAACGCAATAAAAAAAGCATTTCAGAATATCTGGAATGCTTTTTTGTTTTATTAATTTGAAAATTTTACTTCCCGATTTCTTTCTCGATTTTCAAAATCATTTCTTTTGCATTGTGATTGGCCGGATCAAGTTCTAATGATTTTTGATAATCCTTTTTTGACAACGCATATTCTTTTTTATTAAAATAAGCTTCGCCACGGCTGTCATAAACATTACCCGATTTTGGAAACTCATTGACATTCAAATCAAAAATTTTAAGCGCTTTGTCTAATTGATTATCTCTCAAAAATTCATATCCTAATTCATTGAGTTCATTTTCATTGGAAAAATTGTAGTCGTTTGGCTTCGTTCTTTTTAATTCTTTGTAGAGCGCAATTCCCTTATCAATATTTTTAAGGCTCTCTTTTCTAATCGTTAAACCGATCGATTCTTTTTGAGGCACGACAGGATAATTTTTCCATTGGTTCAAGCTGGCAATACTTAAAAGGATTTCATCGATTAATTTAAAATTATTACCGTTGGTCATTACAACCAGACCGTTTCCGTCTTCAACACTTCCAATATAATAGCAGACAAAACCTTCATTCCCGCCACTGTGTGCGAAATATTTTGTGCCTTTGAAATCATTCAGAAATACACCATAATTGTTCTCAATTCTTTTTTGAGACATTTCTTTGGACAAAATTTTATTGGATTTTCCAAGTAATGATAACTGGGTTTCGATGATATATTTTGCCAGATCATTGGGATTTGTCCATAAACCGGCTGCGGCTTTTTCAGGATAAATATGATATTTGCCATTGACTTCTTTTCCATTATTATAAGCCGTTGCAAGCAGCTTTTCTTTATCTGGAGAAGGTGGTTGATTGTAAGAGCTTCTGGTCATTCCTAATGGCGTCAAGACATTTTTCAACATATAATCTTCATACTTTTCACCTGTCGTACTTTCAAGAATTAATTGTGAAATAGTTGTTCCACCACCTGAATACTGGAATTTGAGATTAGGCTCAAACACTGATTGAACTGCAGGAGAATTGGCTGGTTTTTGTCCATTGAGAATTTGTATTATTGTTGGTAATTCTGTTCCTTTTTGATAACCTCCGAAACCGTGTACAGACAAACCTGCTTTATGACTCAACAGATTTGCAATGGAAATTTTTTTTCCTTTTGAAAGTGAATCGTATGGAAATTTCCAGGTTTTTAAATAATTATTGATGTCATCATCCAAACCTAACTTGCCTTGTTCAACCAGCTTCAAAACCCCGAGACTATTGATAGATTTGCTTATAGACGCTGCCTGAAATAGTGTCTGCGGGGTTGCTTTTCTATTTTCAGCAACGTCTGCATAACCATAAGCTTTTGCCCATTCTACCTTATAATCTCTTATGACTGCGATGCTTACCGCATTCATATTGTAGAAAGTCATTCTCTCTTTTAGAGTCCATTTTTTTGTTTTCGATGTATCCCAACTGAGTAGATTGTCTTCAAATGATTTGATTTTATCATTTACGCTTTGGGCAAAAACATTTAATGATAGAGACAGCAGCAGGATTAGGCTTGGTTTTTTCATATATAAATAATTGATTTTCTATTTGATAAGACAATTTAGAGAAAAATATTGTTACATTTTGAGACTGTTTTATTTTTCGATTTCTTTTTCGATTTTCTCTACCATCTTTTCTGCATTCCCGTTGGTTCCGCCAAGACCGATTGCTTTTTTATAATTCTCTAATGCCAAATCATATTGCTTATTGGTAAAATAAGCCTCTCCTAAACTATCAAATAGATTTGCATCTTTAGGAAACTCGTTGGTAGCCAATTTGAATATGGTTATGGATTCGTGGCTTTTGCCGAGCCTTAATAATTCATATCCCAATTTATTAAGTTCTCCAGGATTTTCAAAACTGTATTCATTTTTAGAATTTTTCTTAAGTAAATAATAGGTTTCTATCGCTTTATTGACGTCATTGACAGCTTCTTTTCTTATCGCTTGATAAACAGATTTTTTAGGAATTTTGTACTCTTTTCCTAACATCAGATTATGAATAATATGTCCCAAATCCCAAACTCTATTGATGTTATTGGAAACCAGAATTATCGTAATATTATTTTTAAGATCATTTAAAAAGATGGATTCGAATTTATACGAAACGCCATTGTGTCTTTGTAGTTCTTCTTTTTCAAAGTATCTGCCAAGAGATCCGCCTTCGTCTTTGGCGTATGGATTATTCAACAAAGTTTGGAAGGATTCTTTGGATATTAATCGATTAGAATTCAGCGCTTCAATCCATTTATAGAGATCATCGATATCTACCCAAAGCCATCCGCTAATAAATTGCATTTCCGGGCATCTGACATTGTCCATATCATAACAAGACGTTCGGTTTTTATATCCCGATTTGGGATCAAATACCGAGTTGGTCATTTTTAATGGCTTAATTATATTTTTAGAAACGAATTCCTCAAATGACATTCCGGTTACCTTTTCAATGATTCTTCTTTGCAAGAAAACGTTACCATTATCATACCTGTAACTGGTTCCCGGTTCGAATAATAGACTATCGTTACTTCGCAAAATCTTCCACGCCTCTTCATCATTTTTCGGGACTATTAACCCATTTTCTATCCTAGGAATCCCACTGGCATAATTAATCAAATGACGGATGGTAACTTTCTCTGCCCATTTTGGTAATCCTAAATTAAATTTGGAAATTGGGTCATCCAGATCGAGAAGACCACGCTCTACTAAAATCATTATAGAAACCGCATTAAATTCCTTTGCAATAGAACCAATGTTAAATATCGATCTTTTATTTAAAAGCGTTTGCTTCGTTTCATCAGTAAAACCAAATGATTTTTGATAGATGATTTTATTATTTTTAGCGATGAGGACATTTCCGTTGAATAAACCTCTTTCATAAGATTTCGCCATTACAGAATCAATTTGATTGGCATACACCGATTCTTTTTTCGATTTGTTTCTGTTGTTTAAGTCATTCACAGTTTGTGCAAAAGTACTTATTGATAAAAGCAGAAGCAAGATTAAATGTAGTTCTTTCATTTTATAACTATTTTTTTAGTTATTAATATAACAACTATAGAAAAGCTTTTATTACATCGTTATTGAATTTATTTACAAACTTCCAAAATAAAAAGCTTCGGAAGTTTTTCCGAAGCTTGCGTTAAATCTATATTTCAACCGTATTATTATAATGGGCTAATTTTTCTTTCTCCCGCTTTTCCTGCTCTTTGAGTCTTTTCATCAGTTCAGGATTTTTCTCATCAAACCATTGTGACATCTGTCCCATCGGGTTTTTGCGGTATTCACTCAGTCTTTTTACGAAACCATCTTTGGTGATTTTCTTCGCTTCGCCCATTTGAAACTCCAGATAGTTCTGTTTGTTCGTGACGATGTTTTGACTTAGTTTTTTGTTAGCTTCCAGTGTCCAGATATAATTCTGACCAGCGTCTTCGATTTTCACAATCAATCCGGGCAAACCTGAAAATTTATACGGTCCGTCCTGAATTGGGATTTCCGGTGTGAACCAGGCAGTCCATTTTCTTTCGCCAAATTCTGTTGTCGCTTTTTGTGTATTGTAAACACCGATTTTTTCTTTTTCTGATGAGATGTTCCATTTCAGATTCGGTTTTTCTTCATAAACATAATACTCAGACATTCCGATGAAATCCTTATAGCGCAGCGTTCCATTTTTTAGCTTACTGATTCTGTAGCTGAAAATCGGCGGTTTCTTGGACATCAAGGCGGCATCTACATCAGCGCCCATTTCCTGAGCTTTTTTTATGCCCGCAGTCAATGTAGAATCGTAATCCAATTGCTTGTAAGACATAAAAAGCGATTCATCTTTCCCAACATCCAAAACCATCATTTCTTTTTCCGTTGTTGCGGAATCTTTAGTCGGCTTGTAAACCATTTCATAATAAAATCTGTGAACCTGTGAATGTGCTAGTGCGAATATTAATAGTAAATTGAAAGCAATTAATTTTCTCATTATTTCAGCTTAAGATTTTTATTTTGTGGTGGCAAAGGCACATAACCGTCATCATTAATCACTTTTGGAAACTCGTGGTTCTGCCATCTAGTTTTGGCGTCTTCTATGATTTCTCTTGAAGTTCCAACGAAATTCCAATAGATATATCTGGGTTCCGGAAACGGTTCGCCTCCAAATATATAAACTGTAGAATCCGGTTTTAAGGTAAAATGACAAAGTTTGGAATCTTTCGCAATCAGGATGTGTTTCGGGTTATAAAGATTGCCTTCGCTTTCGATATTACCTTCCAGGATGTAAAGCGACGATTCTCCAAAAAGATAATCACCGAGAACAATTTCGCGGTCTTCCTGAAGTGTATTTTTGACTTCCAAAAAATACAATGGCGAATAAACAGGAACGGGAGATTTACGTCCAAGGATTTCGCCAGCTATCAGTTTATAATTTACCCCATTGTCTATCCAATGTGGGATATCTTCTTTGTTGATGTGGAAAAACTCGGGTTCCATTGTTTCCAATTCTTTCGGAAGTGCTACCCAAATCTGCAATCCGTGAAGATGTTTGTCGGTGGTTCTTAGGTATTCTGGTGTTCTTTCAGAATGGGCGACACCTTTTCCGGCGGTCATCCAGTTCACAGCACCTTCTTTGATTTCGATTTCCGTGCCGATGGAATCTCTGTGCATAATGCTTCCCTCGAACAAGAATGTCAAAGTGGAAAGCCCAATGTGTGGATGCGGCGGAACATCCATATTTTCGTAATCTTTGAGCGCAGCCGGTCCCATATGATCAATAAACACAAATGGTCCAACACTTCTCTTCTGAGAAAATGGCAACAATCTGCCAACCAAAAAGTTACCAATATCCGCAGCACGCTCTTCGATTATCATCTCAATATTTGACATAATTTCATTTTTAAATTTGATTTAAAATTAAGGATTTTCATCTAACTATTTACACTTTTGATTTACCGTTGAATCGCATGCAGCCCCACTTGAGCGGAAATCCTTTTTTGCGTGTACAAATATCTATTTTGATGTGGAATCTTCGTGCAAAAAAGATTGACTTCGTCGAACCACTTCGTTAGGTTTGGGAGCGGAAGGCGGATTAAGCTGCCCGAATCATCATTATCATTAAGTGTTATTTTGGCAGAGAAAAGGCTGGTTTTTACATTGTATAGTTTCTGACTAAATGATTACCTTTGACAACTATAATTTTAAAACGTATTAATGGAATTAGCATTAAAGATATTTCAGTTTATCCTGAGCATTTCTATCCTTGTAACTTTACACGAAATCGGGCACTTCCTGCCGGCGAAATGGTTTAAAACCAAAGTAGACAAATTCTTTTTATTCTTTGACCCTTATTTTTCCATCTTCGCAATGAAGAAAATCAATGGAAAATGGCAATATAAATTCTTTACAAAAAATCAGCCTACTGAAGAGGAGGTTGAAATCAACGGGAAAAAAGTAACGCAACCGATTGATGTTTCTGCACTTCCAGACAGTGACTGGAGAAAGCATGAAGGTGTGAAATACGGCATCGGATGGTTGCCAATGGGCGGTTATGTGAAAATTGCCGGAATGGTGGACGAAAGTATGGATACAGCTCAGCTTTCCAAACCGGCTGAACCTTGGGAGTTCCGCGCAAAACCGGCTTGGCAAAGATTGATTATTATGTTGGGTGGAGTGACTGTAAATTTCTTTTTGGCATGGGCAATTTATTCTTCTCTTTCTTATTTCACAGGAGAAACGTTTCACGATAATGCGAAATTCGAAAACGGAATCGCAGTTTCTGATGCTGGAAAAAAAATGGGCTTAGAAACAGGAGATAAAATCCTGAAAATAGACGGAAAACCTGCAGAAAGAATGGAAACCTCAACCGTTAATATGCTTTTTGCTGATAACGTAACTGTTCTAAGAGGTGGAAAAGAAGTGACTTTCCCAATCAATGAGGATGGTGTAGCTGAAGTTCTACACGCTAACGAGGCAAAACTTTATTTTATGAATCGTTTTCCTGCTGTGGTAGACACTTTAACTCCAAATATGCCGGCAATAAAAGCTGGATTACAAAAAGGCGACAAAATTGTTGGCGTCAACGGACAGAAAACGGAATTTTACGACCAAGTTACGGATGCTTTAAAGGCAAATAAAGGTGGAGAAATCAGTTTGAATATTATCAGAAATGATCAACCCCTTACAATCAATGCTAAAGCAACTCCGGAAGGAAAATTAGGATTTGGTCCTAACTTCCAATTGGCTCAGAGTTATCTGAACAAAAGCGAGACAACCAAAAATTATTCTTTTCTGGAAGCCATCCCAAGAGGGTTTACAAGAACTATTGATGTTTTGACAATGCAGGTGAAACAGTTTAAAATCATCTTTAACACCAAAACACAAGGTTATAAAAAGGTTGGAGGTCCTATCGCCATCGTAAATAATATGCACGTTGAAAAAAGCAAGGATGGAAGCCTTTCTATCGATTGGGAGTTTTTCTGGGGCTTTACAGCGATGTTCTCTGTTTGGTTGGCATTCCTTAATTTGATTCCAATTCCAGGATTAGATGGTGGTCATGTCTTGTTTACATTGTGGGAAATCATCACAAGAAAACCAGTTCCGCAGAAAATTTTGGAAAATGCGCAAATGGTAGGTGTAATTTTCTTATTAGGCCTTATGGCGTTAATCTTTGGAAATGATATAGTTAAGGTTGTAGCGCAATTTTTTAGTCAAAAAAATTAAAAAAAGTTGTCCAAAAATTTTTGGAAGTATAAAAAAAGTTTCTATATTTGCACACGCTTAAAGCAAATGGAAACATTCCTCTTTAGCTCAGTTGGTTAGAGCATCTGACTGTTAATCAGAGGGTCGCTGGTTCGAGCCCAGCAAGAGGAGCAAAACCACTAGATTAGTCTAGTGGTTTTTTGTTTTTATGTACTTCTTGTTTTCTTTAAAAATCTAATATTTATTTTCTCGCTTTGGATTTTAGTTTTTTGATCCAAATAAAAAGAGCACAGAATAAAATAAACAAGACAATTAAAAGGCCAGAATTGACCAATACCTGATTCAATCCGAATTTTGATACATCTACAAACGGATAAGGATAAAAACCTGAATAATATCCACGAATGAGGATGTAAAACAAATACACCAAAGGAAATATCAACCATTTCGGAATTTGATGATAATTAAGCTTATTATCCTCGTACAAATACCAATAAAGAATCGCTAATCCTGGAATGACGGAATGTAAGAGTTCATCAACAATCATTTGAAGTCCTGTCGGGCTCCAAGTGTGTCTCAAAAGAATCTGATAGACCAAGCCAACAATGGTGATGTAAACAGTAATAGGTGTTAAAATCCTGATTGTCTCCTTTTTGAACGTTTGAATAGAAAATGAAATCGCTAAAATCATATTAGTCAAAATCGTGAAGTAACTGAAAAACCGAATGACAGATTCAAGTCTGGAAATGGTTCTTGATTCCATCATCAAATAAAACTGTAGAATCACCGCTATCCATCCTAAAATCGCAAGAAATAACGCCAGTTTCTGTTTCATAATTCGATTAATTTATAATGACATCACAACTATAAAGATTAAAACCGCTAATCCAACCAAAATAGTCATAATCAAATGACTGAAAATTGACCTAACAATAATATTTATCGGTTTCATTGGTTTGAAAAACTGAAGATTCGTCCAAAAGTGCAATCCCAAATCAATCAAATAGACAATCAGCATTACCGTTCCGATATTGAGAGAATGTTTGACCAGGAAAATAAACGGTAAAAAGACAATCTGAACAATCAGCCTTTGCCCGGCTTTGTAAGTATTCAGAACCAGGTATTCCACAAAATTATAACCTTTGTTATGAAAGCAAATCCAGGTTCCCATCGTGTATAAAGGAATAGTCGCCAAAGTTACCCAACTGAAATGTGACAAAAACCATTCATCAAGGTTCAAAGATTTTCCCGAACCAATATCAGATTTCAAAGATTCTTCTGATGCTGAGAATAAATTGATGTGAAGCCAATGACAAAGCAAAATATAAAAGCCTGTCAATATCAGAACAAACGAAAATGGCGTGACGTAATTCACTCTTTTTCCTTCCAAATAATCTCTGATAGCATCTCCCGGTCTTAGAAATAATTGTTTGATCGTATAAAACAAACCAGCATTGATGTGAAAAAGACTGTGCGTTAGTTGATGTCTCAGATAATGAAAATTGAGTCTTTTGGTTTCCGCAGTTTGTCCGCAGTGATTACAGAATTTCCCTTCAAAACGATGACCACAGTTCTTACAAATTTTCATAATCGATTAGTTTACTTCTTGTTTTTCTCCTCAATCCACCGACTCATATATTTTGTCGAATTCAACTGATGATGTTGTAGGATTTTTCCGAGATAATTTTCTGTCCGATGATTTTCCAGATGATTCTCAATTTTAGAAATTTTTTCCCAAAACTGATTAACATATAACTTCTTATCAAAAACTTCATTCAAAATCTCAAAAGCATTTTCATTAGCTTGCTTCCAAACCGATTCATTTTGATACAACTCAATTGCCTTTTCTGTAAATTTCTCGTCAGAATCCTCGATAAAACCATTCCAAGGCAAATCTTTGTGCATTGCTTCTGCACCAATAGAACTTGTAACATTCGGCAAACCAAATTTCATACTTTCCCAAAGTTTACCTTTCAAACCTGCCCCAAACGGAATCGGAGCCAACAAAACTTTGTATTCATTAAAAAGTGATTTAACATCGTCCGCTCTTCCTTTTACCACAAAACCTTCTTTATCATTATGCAGTTGATAAACTTTATCAGAAGCATAGGCACCATAAATATGAATTTCAGCTTCCGGAAGTTGTTTTCGGATTGATTTCCAAATGGATTTCAGTTTCAGAACCGTTTGCCAATTCGGTTCGTGGAGGAAATTCCCGACACTTACAAAATGTTGTCTTTCTTGAAAAGCAGTCTTGTTTTTCTCAATCTTTTCAGTCAAAAACGGAATGTAAAACAGAATATCAGGATTGATTTTAAACTTCTCTGTCAGCAATTGATATTCAAATTCCGAAATAATCAATGACAAATCACAACGCAAAATCGAAGCGATTTCTCTCTTGAAAACATCATTAACAAGATCATCATTACTAACTTCCCTTTTCTCAAAAAAAGCTTTCCGTCTAGCTTCTCTAAGGAAATGCAAATCTTCAGTATCAATGATTTTCAAAGCATTGGGACAATTTTCAGAAACGCGCCAGCCAAATTGTTCTTCGGTCACATAACGGTCAAAAAGCACAATGTCAGGATTGAGTTTTTTTATTTTTTCATCAAAACTTTCGTTATTGATTTCGATTTTTTGGATTTCGATTTTTTCTGAAAATTCGATGTTATTGGAAGCCGTCAGAAACGTGATTTTATAATTAACTTCCGAGAATAGTTGGATGAGCTGCATCATTCTGTGACCTGCTGCAGTAGAAGCCGGCTCCGGAATAACGAGACCAATAATGACAAGGTGTTTCACAATCACAAAAATAGAGATTCTTTATTGATTATTTTGGCAGCTGTATCCGTCTTCCGCTCCCAATCTTTTCACTCCACTTCGTTGCGTAAAAAGGATTTCCGCTCAAGCCGGGCTGCGGATTCGGCATTCAATCAACATTTGTCATCAAACAATTACTTTGTCATTCCGTTTAATAATCATTCATTTTCAAAAAAATAAATGCTAATTTTGATGTATGCGAATAGAAAACGAAATCAAGTTAGGGTTCAAAGATGTGATGTTTCGTCCGAAGCGTTCCACACTCAAATCCCGTTCAGAAGTGACAATAGAAAGAGAATTCACTTTTCTACATACTCAGAAAAAATGGAGTGGCGTTCCGTTGATAGCAGCCAATATGGATACGGTCGGAACTTTCGAAATGGCGGAAGCACTTTATAAAGACAAAATCATTACAGCCATTCATAAGCATTATTCTGTACAGGAATGGTCTGATTTTCTGAAAGATAAAACCGATGACTTCTACCAATACATTGCCTTGAGTACGGGAACCGGAAAAGCGGATGAAGAGAAAATCAAAACAATTCTGGATGCCAATCCTAAAATCCAGTTTTTGTGTATTGATGTGGCTAATGGTTATTCGGAACATTTTGTAGAGTTCGTGAAAAAAGCACGTCAGAATTTTTCTGATAAAATCATTATAGCAGGAAATGTTGTAACCGGCGAAATGGTGGAAGAATTGATTTTGGCCGGAGCTGACATCATCAAAGTTGGAATTGGCCCGGGTTCCGTTTGTACAACCCGTGTAAAAACAGGAGTCGGTTATCCTCAACTTTCAGCCATTATCGAATGTGCTGATGCAGCACACGGTTTGGGCGGCCAAATCATCGGTGACGGTGGTTGTAAAGTACCTGGAGACGTTGCAAAAGCATTTGGCGGCGGTTCAGATTTCGTAATGTTAGGAGGAATGTTCGCCGGACACGACGAAAGTGGCGGTGAACTCATCACAGAAAACGGAAAAACCTTCCGATTATTCTACGGAATGAGTTCTCAAACAGCAATGGATAAACATTCCGGAGGTGTTGCAGAATATCGTGCTTCCGAAGGAAAAACGGTTAAAGTTCCTTACAAAGGTCCGGTTGCAGAAACGGTAAAAGATATTTTAGGAGGCGTTCGTTCGACTTGTACTTATGTTGGTGCTTCGAAGTTGAAAGAATTGTCTAAAAGAACAACTTTTATACGTGTTCAAGAACAGGAAAATCAAGTTTTTAACGGATAACTTTTGGAAAATATCTTTCACATAACCAATGGCGATTATCTCGCTGAAGAATTGAAGAAAACTTCAATTGAAGGTGAACTTATTGTTTGTCGAGAAGCTTTGGTTTCTGGGAATTTGAAAGCTGATTCATTAGAAGAATTTTGGGAAGCAAGAGCCAAATCAGTTTCTCAGGATTACAATGTTTCCAAGGAAAGTTACTATGAAAAATCCGTTTCGGAATTTGAAAAAATTCTGAATATTCCTGAAGGTTCCGAAGTTAATCTTTGGTTTGAAGATGATTTGTTTTGTCAGGTCAATTTGTGGTTTTGTATTTCATTGCTTTCAAATAGAAATGATTTAAAAATCTATCGGGGTTTTCCGAAAATAAACAATCATTGGAAAGGCTTTTCAGATTCTGATAATTCGGATTTAGAAGAGTCATTGAAATCAAGAGTTCTATTTAATAAAAATGATATCGAATTAACTCTGAATCTTTGGAAAGCCTATCAAAATAATGACATAGATTCTTTGAAACAATTATCTGATAATCAATCAAATTGCTTCCATTTTTTGAAGGAAGTTACTGATGCTTATATCCACATAAAGCCAGAAAATTTCATTAGGAATCAAATCGAAAACGGCTTGAAAGATTTTGATTCGGTTTTTAAAAAATTTCAGGAAGAATTAGGGATTTTTGGTTTTGGAGATATGCAGGTCAAGAAGTTTTATGAAAAAGTTCTAAGCGAGAAATAAACAAAACCGGCCGAATTTTGGCTGGTTTTTTATTAAAGATTATCTAGTTCCCTTCTCAATGCAATCGAAGCTTTTTTAACTTCTTCTGACCAATCATCGGCGGCATTTCCGTCTGCACCGTCAGAAATATATTTCAGGCATAGAAAATCGATTCCTTCCTGCTCTGCAACTTTCGCCAATGCAAAAGCTTCCATATCGATGACATTATATTCAGGATTGATATGTTCCATTTCGAATTGGTCTCCGGAACCGCATATCCCATTAGGGAGATTTTCTATAATTAATCCATATTCCAGGAGAATTGGTTCATTGGAAAATGGTGTTTCAAATTTCCGAAAACCTAAAGCTCTGACATCCATATCTCTCTGAATAAAACGACAGCAATTCACAACGCTTCCTCTGTCAAAAGTTGTACTTCCGGCAGTTCCCAGATTGACAATCAAATCCGGCTTCACTTCCTGAATAGCTTTTGTCAGATTATAAGTCGCTTTAACTTTTCCTATTCCTACAAAGACTTTATTGTAATTTTCAAATTCATTTGCTGCTTCGGATTCCAAAGCAAAAACCAATAAAATATTGCTATAATTCTTTCTGTTGATTGTCATAATTTCTATAAAAAAAGCTTTCTGTAAAGAAAAGAAAAACGAATTTGCCGGAGAACAAAAAAATGTAAATTTGTTTTTTTATTAAAAACCGATGAAAAACACATTAATTTATTCGCTCACTTTACTTTTTTCTTTTATGACGGTATATTTTCTGCTCAGTTTTAGAGTTTTGGAGAATACTCCAATAGGAAAATATCTTTATGATGAAAAAATACCAATAGATTCTATCAGTATAAATCAAAATCTTGCTCCTGTGACATTACAGTCCGGCAACAAGTACGAAGATTTTGAATTGGACGAAGTTGAAGGTAAAACAATTTCTAACGAAGATTTTGAAAAATGGAAGGGAAAATATTTTTTCGAATGTATAGAAGCGCAGGGAGAAGGTCCGTATAGAGCTTTCATCGAGATAGAAGCATCTAATCCTGAAGATGTAAAAGCTTACATTTATTGTAAAGACATTGAAAATGATAAGGTAATAGAAGATGTCAGCTATCGGTTGCAAGGAAAATTCGTTTCAAGAGGAAATGTTACAGACAGCATATTTTTCAGTCCGAAAAAATTGTACGATGGTAATAATCCTTATACGAATTATGATTTCAAACTTTACGAAAAAAATGGAAAATATTGGATAAAAACAGAGATGGTGGTTCCTGAAAATTATGAATACCCAAAATTTCCGATAACAAAATTAGATTAGGCTTTTTACCTTAAAAAAACACGAATGAAAAAAACTTTTACAATACTTTTAATGATTCTTATTGGAGGATTTGGAGGATATTTTTATTACAAATATTCGCAAAAAAATAAAGAAAACAATATTACTTCAGAAGCAGAAAATATTTCAAATACTCCAGAAACTGTGGAAAACCATAATGAAAATTTGGAAACTTCCAATGCCGAAGAACCTGACGAAGAATCTCCACATTCAGGAAAACAAATTGATGAAACACAACTCGATGATGAAAGTTTAAAAAAATGGAAAGGTGAATATTATTTAGAATATTTCGACGAAAAAAGCAAATCTATCCATCCAATAAAATTATCATTGAAAATTGACGCTCCTGATGACAGCAGTATCTTGATTTGGAGATATGATGAAGATAAGCAAACGGATAAAGAAGCAGCATTTTCAGGCGAATTTTGGAAAATGGGAAATGAAAATAATGAATTAGATTTTATTTTGGGAGTTCAATCTGGTGTGTTTGAAGGAAAAAATGAAAGCACATTTTTTCTATCCGAGAAAGATGGAAGATTCTTCATAAGAACCAATTATTTGGATAAAAATGACGCTGTGTTGATTAAGAAAATTAAATAAAAAATCTGTAAGAGATTTAACAAAAAACCGACCAAGAAAGGTCGGTTTTATTTTTTATAAATTAAAGTTCAATACCTTAAGTCAACATTCCGCCGTCAACATTCAGAACCTGACCTGTAACGTAAGAAGATAATTCACTTGCGAAGAAAACGCACGCATTGGCAACATCTGTAGGTTGTCCACCTCTTTTCATTGGGATTCCGTCTCTCCAGCCTTGAACTGTTTTTTCGTCAAGAGCAGCTGTCATTTCAGTTTCGATGAAACCTGGAGCGATAGCATTGCAACGGATGTTTCTGGAACCTAATTCCAAAGCGATAGATTTAGTAAACCCAATTGCTCCGGCTTTAGAAGCTGCGTAATTGGCTTGTCCAGCATTTCCTTTTACACCTACAACCGAAGTCATATTGATTATGGAACCGGATTTTGCTTTCATCATTGGTTTGATAACCGCTTTTGTCAAGTTGAAAACAGAATCCAAATTAACTTTGATAATCGTATCCCAGTCGTCTTTTGACATTCTCAACATCAAATTATCTCTGGTGATTCCTGCATTATTTACCAAAATATCAATTGTTCCGAATTCTGCCAACACATCCTCAACTAATTTTTGAGCAGCGTCGTAATCCGAAGCATCTGACTGATATCCTTTGATTTCTGTTATTTTGCTTAATTCCGATTCCAGTTCTTTAGCTTTTTCCACAGAACCGGCATATGTGAATGCGATTTTCGCACCTTCTTTGGCAAAAACTTCCGCAATTCCTCTACCGATTCCACGCGTTGCACCAGTGATGATTGCAACTTTACCTTGTAGTAATCCCATATATTTTTTTAATGTTTTCTAAAATTTGTTATGGCAAAAATAATACTTTAAGAATTATTGACAATCCTTTGGTTTTTTCTCAATATGCTTTTGAAGTTTTTCGCTCCACTTATAGCAATGTTCTTTTGTTAAAACCATTTTATTCTGCTTTACTTTATAGATATTTTTAACAATCGATGCTCCTGCACAACACTGATTGGTTTCTGTAATCAATTTATTTTTTTCATCAAATTCCAAAGAAGTTCCAGAAAAATCACTTGCAAAAAATTCATTCTTTTTATTATCAAACAAAAAATAGGTTTTTGAAGTATTTGGACCGGCGTAAGATTGCACACAGCTGGAAAAATCTTCGTAACCATCAAAATTATAATCTCCAACCGAAACATTATAGATACTATTAAATCCACATTCTTCCATTTTCATTTTCTGAAAAATTTGATTGCTTTTTTTATCGATAATTAAAAGATAATTCTCTTCATTTTCTTCAGTTCCTCTAAAATAAAATTGTTTAGTACTTTCTGATTGTAAAAATGATTTTTGATTTGCTTTTTTCTTTAAATAGACATTCAATTGAACTTCTGTTTTGAGATTTGTCCAAGTTCCCAGGTATTCTTCTTTTCCATCTTTAAAGTTATCAAAATAGAATTTTGCCTTCCTCGTATCTCCATCCAATTCAAACAATATTAAATGTCCATTCTCAATAATTCCTTTAATAGAAATTGGCTCATTGAATTTTGAATAAATATAAATTCCATCAGCAAATTCTCTATCAATATTAAGAACCATCTCAATTGGGTAATTACCAATTTTTCCTTCATAACTGACTTGAGTGAAGAAAAAAGCTGGAAAAAACAGAAATATGAGTTTAAGAAAATTCATTTTTTAGATTGAATTATTCACGATTAGAACAATTTCGCCTTTTAAAGTTTTGCTTTTCGAGAATTCAATTAACTCATTGATTGTCCCTCGTTTAGTTTCTTCAAATTTTTTTGAAATTTCTCGACTCAAACTTGCTCTAGTTTCTTCCCCAAAGAATTCTTTGATTTGCTCAAGTGTTGTATTGATTTTATGTGGGCTTTCGTAAAGAACGATTGTCTTTTTCTCTTCAGCCAATTGTTTTAGTTTGGTTTGTCTTCCTTTTTTTTGAGGAAGAAATCCAGCAAAAAGAAACTCATTATTCGGCAATCCGGAAACCACAAGCGCTGGAATCAAAGCTGTTGCGCCAGGAAGACAAATCATTTCCAAATTTTCATCCGCGCAAGCTTTTGCCAAAAGATAACCTGGGTCCGAAATTCCTGGAGTTCCTGCATCTGTAATGATGGCAATGTTTTGACCATTCTTGAGGTCATCAATTACTTTTTGTGTGGCTTGATGTTCGTTATGTAAATGATAGGATTTCAAAGGTTTGGATATTTCGTAATGTTTAAGAAGGACGCCAGATGTTCGGGTGTCTTCACACAAAATATAGTCCACTTCTTTCAGAACTTTCACAGCCCGGAAAGTCATATCTTCCAGATTTCCAACGGGTGTCGGAACAAAATAAAGAATGCCACTCATCTACAAAAACCTATTTTCTACCAAAGTCCAAAGTCTCTGCGCATAATTATCCACCTTTTTCCAATCTCTTTCGTAATAGATATCACTCAAGTATTCCTGAGCCTTATCCAAAGAATTGAAAGAATTCAGAACAGAAACTACTTGATTCAGTTCACTTTGGCTTCCGTTAAATAAGTATTGAGAAAACGCAATTCGGTCATTCAAATCCAGCTTGAATTCTGGTTTTGGCTTCGGCGCTTCCATATAATCTGTCGGAACATTATTTTTTAGAAGACTTCCGGAATTCTGAACCGGAGCAGGTTTTTCAATTTCTTCCAAATGGTCATCATCAAATAAAGATTTTGCCACTTTCAAACCTTTGATATTAGCCAATTTGAATTTTTTATCGTGATGTTCTTCTTGATTCTGAGATTCATAAACCTCCTGAGATTTTTCTTTAGGCTGTGTATTTTCTTTAGAAAACTCTACAATTTTTCTTCTGTTTTCTTCAAGCTCTTTCAGTTTAGCCTCTTTCTCTGCCAATCTTGCTTCATAATCATCCTGCACAGTTTCATTTGCAACTGGATCTTCTTTTGTCATTGCAAAAGAAAACTGGCTGTCCTGCATCGGTTCCAGTTTTTCAGTCGGTTCTTCTAACAGTTTTTCTTCCTCAGCTTCGATTTCCTCAACTGCTTCAACTATTTCTTCGTGATAATTTTGAGCTTCAATCTCATTAACAACTTCTGTTTCTGAGATTGGCTCAACCAATTCTTCACTTGAAGTTTCGATTTCTTCTTCGATGATTTCTTCCGGTTGCTGAATCTCTTCAATTTTATCTTCAGAAATAATTTCTTCAACCAAATTTTCTTGATCAATCTCAGCAAAAGAATGAACTTCTTCCACTTCAGGAACATTTGCAAAAATATCCTGCAATTCTGTCTCTTCTACAATAATTTCTGCAACCTTATTTTCATCATCGAATTCTTCAACTGACAACAGATCTGAATTAGTATTTATTATTTGATTTTCAATTGATTGCAAAGGTTCAACTTCGGTTGACGAAGATTCAAAATTCTGAGAAACTTTAAGAAAAGAAAACTTTTGATAAAGTTGATTGATTTCATTTTCTTTCGTCAAAATCTCTTCATAAGTATCAGATTTTGATAATTCTGACAAAAGATTTTTCATCTCTCCGAAAATTTTCTCGTATGATTCCCGCCAATTTTGCATAATATATCTTATTAATTTTTACTTAAATTTGATGCATATAAATTTAAGAACAATTTTGTTCCCAAAAGGTTTTTGCTGTCATTATTTTAATCTATAAATGCTGTAAATTTTAATCGCGAAGGCGTTATTTTACAAGCAAAACATTTTAGGTCGCAAAAATTAATTGACTAGTGTCAATTAGCGCCTTAAAATTTGATTAGAGAAATTGATTTTATGCCTTTGTGTTGAAACAAAAATTTTAAAACAATTTTTTGCTAAATTAATAATGTTTTTAGAAAATACAATTAATCATTCCAAACAAAGCGGTTGGATGGAAGTTATCTGCGGTTCTATGTTCTCCGGAAAGACGGAAGAACTCATCAGAAGACTCCGTCGTGCGGAAATGGCTGGCCAGAATGTGGAGATTTTCAAACCAAGAATCGATACACGTTATTCTGAGGAAGATGTGGTTTCTCACAACCAAACCAAAATCCGAAGTACAGCTGTGGAAAGCCCTTCCGAGATTCTTTTATTGGGTTCTAATTGTGATGTAGTAGCGATAGATGAAGCCCAGTTTTTTGATGAAAGCATTGTGGATGTTGCCAATCAATTAGCAAATAATGGAATCCGGGTTGTGATTGCCGGTTTGGATATGGATTTTCTCGGTCGTCCGTTTGGGCCAATGCCAAATCTGATGGCAACTGCAGAATATGTGACCAAAGTTCACGCAATTTGCCGAAGAACAGGAAATCTTGCCAACTATTCTATGCGAACTTCTGCAGGAAAAGAATTGGTAGAGCTTGGAGAAACCGAAGCTTACGACGCTGTGAGTAGAAGAATTTTTGTGGAGGAAGTTTTAAAGATTAAAGAAGATTAATATCATTATTTTTAATTAAATTTGTTTAAATTTTAATAGTAAAAACTATCACAAAATGATATTAGAAATTAAAAATTATATTCAAATTAGTAATTCGATTGATGAGATTTTGAAAAATTCTCCTTTCAAATTGAAATATATTATTGAGAAAAGCGGAATCTCAGAACCTACATTCTTTCGGAAGATGAAAGAAAAGAAATTCAATCCTGAAGAGTTGCTTAAAATTGCCGAAATTATTGATCCGGAAAAAACATCAAAAGAAGATATTCTTAAAGCAATTGAAGAAGGTCTTGACGATGTGAGAAATGGAAGGCTTACAAGTCACCAAACAGTTTTAAGTGAAGCTAAAGAACGAATTGCAAAAAAAAAGAATGAATATCTTTTGGACAAATAAAGCAAAGTCTGATTTAGAAAAACTTGAGGATTTTCTGATAGAAAATTGGGGTTTTGATGTTCTGGATGATTTTTATGAAATATTGGAGCGAAAGATTTACATATTGGAAACGGAAAAATTAATTCATCAGAAATACGAGGATACTGATTTTCATAAACTTCTGATTACTAAACATAATACAATTATCTACCAAATAGTTGATAATCAAATCAATATTTTGAATATGATAAACAATTTCAGAAATCCTGATTCTAATTACGAAACAATTACAGAGAAGTGAATTACACTTTAAAACAGATTTGCGATATCACTAATTCGCAATTGGTTGGAAATCAAGATATCAAAATCAAAAATATTGCTTTTGACAGCAGGACTATTTATTCTACAAAGCATACTGCATTTCTTGCTATCAATACCCAAAAGAATTCTGGGCAGAAATATATAGAGAATGTTATAGAAAAAGGAATTGATACGATTATCACTGAACATCAAATTGACAATTCTTCTATCAATCAAATCATTACAAAAAATTCGGTTGAATTTTTACAGGCTCTTGCCAAATATCATTTTGAACATTCTGACATCAATTCGATTGGCATTACTGGAAGCAATGGAAAAACAATTCTGAAAGAATGGCTGTATCAATGTCTTTCTAATGAGTTTGTAACGGTTAAAAGCCCGAAAAGTTTTAATTCTCAAATTGGTTTGCCCCTGTCACTATTGCAAATCGATAAAAAACACGAATTAGGAATTTTCGAAGTTGGGATTTCCAAGCCTGACGAAATGGAAAAACAGGAAAATGTTTTCCACCCGAAGATTGGATTATTGACGCATATTGGAACTGCTCACTCAGCTAATTTCAGTTCCGAGGAAGAATTAATTCAAGAAAAATTAAAACTGTTCAAACATTCAGAAATTATATTTTATAATTCTGATAACGAATTGACACACAAATTAATTAATCAATTATATTCAAGTAAAAATTTAATATCTTACGGATTAAAGAATAATAATGACATCACGATAGTTTCTGATGTTAATGACCGAATTCAGGATATTAAAATCAAATATTTCGAAGAAGAATTCTCACTTCCAATCAATCAAAGAGATGAGGCAACATTAACTAATGTATTGGCTTTGATAGGAATTTTGAAAGAGTTGAAGCTATCAAATCTTCAGATTAAAGAAAAAATCGATGCGCTCAAAGCGATTGAAATGCGTCTGGAAAGCATTGAAGGCATTAGAAATAATCTGATTATCAATGATTCTTATAATTTGGATTTGGATTCTTTGAAAATTGCTTTTCAATTTATCGGCGAATACAACAAACCAAAAAAATCTCTGATTCTTACAGATATTTTGGATTCTAACGAGAATTCCGAAGTGTTATATTCCGAAGTGTCTGAATTGGTAAATGAACAAAAATTCGATAAAGTTTTTCTAATTGGAGAGGAAATAAGCTCATTTTATAAACTATTTAGTTCCGAAACCTTTACTTTTAATAATACCAACCAATTTATTGATAGTAAAGTCATTAACGATTTAGAAAATCAGGTTATTCTTCTGAAAGGTGCAAGAAAATTCGAGATTGAAAAAATCAAGGAAATTCTTGAGCTCAGAAAACACGATACAGTTTTGGAAATCAATCTGAATGCCATTCTTCATAACATTAATTTTCATAAATCATTATTAAAACCCGAAACCAAAATGATGGCGATGGTAAAAGCCAATGCTTATGGATTGGGAAGTTACGAGATTTCGGAATTTCTGCAGCATCATCATATTGATTATCTAGGGGTCGCGTTTGCTGACGAAGGTGTTGAATTAAGAAAAAAAGGAATCACAACTCCGATTATTGTTATGAATCCTGAACAACACAGTTACGACAGCGTTATCGAATATAACCTGGAGCCAGAAATCTACAGTCTTCGGGTTTTAGAATTATTCAATGAGCAATTAATAAAATCAGGAAATCAGCAGAAATATCCGATTCATATCAAATTAGAAACAGGAATGCATCGCCTTGGTTTTAAGGATTTTGAATTAGATGAATTAACTGAAAAATTAAATTCTATGAATGTCAAAGTTCAAAGTATTTTCAGTCATTTATCTTCTTCTGATATACCGGAAGAAAAAGAATTTACATTGAATCAATTAAAAACTTTTGAAAAGAATTCTAGTTATTTGATTGATAAATTAGGCTATCAGCCAATCAGGCATATTTTAAATTCTTCAGGAATAACTAATTACACTGATTATCAATACGATATGGTAAGGATAGGTATTGGAATGATTGGAGAAACTTCAAATCCTGAAATTAAAAAACAGCTTCAGCATTCAGTCAGTTTTAAAACCGTTATTTCTCAAATTTCTGATATAAAAACTGGAGAATCTGTTGGTTATAGCAGAAGATTCAAAGCGGAAGAAGATACAAAGATTGCCACTATTCCTGTTGGTTATGCGGACGGAATTCCGAGATTGATTGGAAACAAGGTCGGGAATATTGGTATCAACAATCAACTTTGCCCAATTGTCGGAAGCATCTGTATGGATATGATGATGATTGATGTAGATAATGTAAATGCAAAAGAAGGCGATTCCGTAACAATTTTTAATTCTAATCCGTCATTAGAAGAATTTGCAAAATATTGTGGCACCATTACTTATGAAGTATTAACTTCTATTTCTCCAAGAGTCAAAAGAATCTATATAAAAAATTAACAATGATCAAGAAGTTCTTTTATCTGATTCCATTTTTAGCTTATCTGATATGTTATTCTCAGGTAAAAGAAAATCTTGTCATCCCGAAAAATCCTAAGATTGGATTGTCTCTTTCCGGAGGTGGTGCAAAAGGTTTCACACACGTTGGAGTTTTGAAAGTTTTGGATTCTCTTGGTGTTAAAATAGACTATATTTCCGGAACCAGTATGGGTGCAATTGTCGGTGGACTTTATGCATCAGGTTATACAGGAAAAGACATCGAAAAAATCGTAATGGATACCGATTTCTACTCATTAATAACCGACCCAAAAACCCGACAGGAAACCAGTTTTTTCAATAAAAGTGTAGACAAATATCTGTTTACTGTTCCTCTGAAAAACGGAAAAATTACATTTCCCTCTTCTATTAGTACCGGTCAGAGAAATGTATATCTGCTGAAAGAACTTCTTAGAAACGTTTCAAATATTGATGATTTCTCCAAGCTTCCAATTCCTTTTATGTGTATCGGAACCAATATAGAAAGTGGTCAGATGAAGATTTTTGAGAACGGGGATTTGGTTTCGTCTATTATGGCAAGTTCAGCCTTTCCTTCACTTTTAGATCCTGTAAAAGTTGGTGATAGTATTTATGTTGACGGTGCGATGACGGTTAATTTCCCTTCAAAGCCATTGAAAGATAAAGGAATCGATATTGTTATTGGTGTTGACCTCAATCAGCCTTTGGCAAAACGTGAGAATCTGAATAGCATTATTTCTATTCTTAATCAAATCATTGATATCAACATCAAAAAAGAAACGCTTAACCAGTATAAATACACGGATATCAACATAAAACCAGACCTTACCGGAATGACTGCTACAAGTTATGACGATAAAAGAAAAATCCTGGACAGTGGTTATGTTGAAGCCCAAAAATATGTTGATATTCTGGACAAATTACCAAAACGGAATTTTGACAGAATAAGATCATCAATCAATCCAATTTATTCCAGCGTTTACAAAATAGACAGTCTTGTGGTTGAAAATGGAAGGATCTATAAATCCAACTATATTCGAGGAAAAATGGGGCTTAAATTGCCTTCTATGCAGACTTATGGAAGCGTGAATAAAATGATTGATAAATTGTACGCGACCAACAATTATAAGTTCATCAATTACGATATCGTTCAGGAAAATAACAGCAGTTATCTCAAGTTATACGTAACTGAGGATGAATCTCGTCATTTTTTGAAATTCGGTCTCCATTACGACGAAGTTTTCAAGACCGGATTGTTGCTCAATTATTCAGCAAAACGATTGTTATTTAGAAACTCCAATTTGTCTTTAGATGTAGTAATTGGTGATAATCCGAGATATTATTTCAATTATTTTATAGATAACGGATATATTCCGGGTTTTGGTTTATATTCATCAGGAATGACATTCGATCTGAAAAATTTTGATAATAATACAACCGAAACTTGGGATTGGTTCAGAAACGAAGTGTTTATTCAGTCTGTTTGGAAAGACAAGTTTGCAATTGGAGGAGGTTTGAGCCACGACTATTTTGAAAGTGAACGAAACGGTGCCAATAAAATTGTAGAAAAATACCTCAATCCGTATGTCTTCTTAAAAAGCGACACCCAAAACGACCGCGACTTTCCGACAAGAGGTTTCTATCTTAACGCGGAAGGAAAAATCATAGATCTTTTTAATTCAGATTTAGAGAAGAAACCAATCAATATAAAAGCAGATATCAAGATGAATTTTTACATTTCAAAAATGTTCACTTATCGTCTGAATCTGTATGGCGGAATCACGATTGGTGATAATCTGCCTTCTTTTTATCAATATAGAGTTGGAGGAATTTTTGAACAACCTATAGCCAATTATAAACAATTTGCAGGATACCAGTTTGCTTCATTAGTTGATAATAATATTTTTATTGCTTCTAATGATTTTCAGCTTAGATTCAGTAAAAATTATTTCTTAATTGGAAATTTCAGTCTTGCAAATATGTTCAGCTCTATCAAATTTGAAGATGCAGTTAAACTTAATTACAGTTCAATTGGTCTTACCGCAGGTTACAAATCTCCTTTCGGTCAGATAAAAGTCAACTTCAGCAAATCTCTTAACAAACATAAAGGCGTTTTCAGTGTCATCTTAGGACATTGGTTTTAAAAATATGATAAACTATTTTTTTGAAGAAATTGATAAAGTAGAAATCCATTCAAAAACATCAGAATGGCTGGAAAACTTGATTCAGGCAGAGAACAAGAAGCTCGGCGAAATCAATTATATCTTTTGCGATGACGAATATCTTCTCAAGGTCAATCAGGATTATCTCGACCACGATTATTACACAGACATCATCACATTTGACTATGTGAAGGGAAAAACCATTTCGGGAGATATTTTCGTATCTTTGCCGCGCATTTTGGACAACGCTTCTACTCTATCCCAAAACTTTGAATCAGAATTCAGTCGCGTTTTGGCTCACGGGATTCTTCATCTTTGCGGATACAAGGATAAAACCGAGGAAGAACAAACCCAAATGCGAGCAAAAGAAGATTTTTATATCAATCAATTTAAAAATTTTTAGGAGCTATTTCCCGCTTTCCGATCATACTCCTCACGCCAAAGCTTTTCCCAAAGCTAGTTGCGGGGTAATCGCTAAAAAGCGAAGAATGAGCTTTGACGATTCAATAAAAAAATAATTAAATAATATTGAGTCAATCGGGGCTAGTTCCAATATTATGGCTAATGTTCCACGTGAAACATTACCTTTAAAATATAGAATATGATAAGCGAAATATACGACGTAATTGTAGTCGGAGCAGGTCACGCTGGTTGCGAGGCTGCTGCTGCTGCTGCCAATCTTGGTTCAAAAACGCTCCTTGTCACAATGAATATGCAAACCATTGGGCAAATGAGCTGTAATCCTGCAATGGGTGGAATTGCAAAGGGACAAATTGTAAGAGAAATCGACGCAATGGGAGGCTATTCTGGTATTGTTGCCGATAAATCTGCTATCCAGTTCAAGATGTTGAATCTATCCAAAGGGCCTGCAATGTGGTCTCCAAGAACACAAAATGACAGAATGATGTTTGCGGAAGAATGGCGATTAGCTTTGGAAAACACACCAAATCTTGACTTTTTCCAGGATATGGTAAAGCAGTTGATTATTGAAAATAACAAAGTTGCCGGAGTTATAACATCCCTTGGAATAGAAATCAAAGCCAAATCTGTTGTTTTAACTAATGGAACCTTTCTTAATGGTTTGATTCACGTTGGAGATAAACAATTAGGAGGTGGAAGAATGGGCGAACCAAGAGCTTTTGGAATCACAGAACAATTGGTTTCTTTAGGTTTTGAAGCCGGAAGAATGAAGACCGGAACTCCTCCACGTGTGGACGGAAGAAGCCTTGATTATTCCAAAATGGAAGAACAAAAAGGCGATGAAAATCCTCAGAAATTCAGTTATTTAGATACACCTAAGTTAACTAAACAATTAAGCTGTCATATAGTTTATACCAACGAAACTGTACACGATATTTTACGAGAAGGCTTTGACAGAAGCCCTATGTTTAACGGAACTATTCAAAGTTTAGGTCCACGATATTGTCCGAGTATTGAGGATAAAATCAATCGTTTTGCAGAAAGAAACAGACATCAGTTATTTGTAGAACCAGAAGGTTGGAAAACTGTAGAAATCTATGTGAATGGATTCAGTTCTTCTCTTCCGGAAGATGTTCAAATCAAAGCTATGAAACATATTCCAGGTTTCGAAAATGTAAAAGTATTCCGTCCTGGTTATGCCATAGAATACGATTACTTCCCTCCTACCCAACTGAACCACACCTTAGAGACAAAACTGGTTGAAAACCTTTATTTTGCCGGTCAAATCAATGGCACAACGGGTTATGAAGAAGCTGCCGGACAAGGTTTAATTGCCGGAATCAATGCCCATAATAAAGTTCACGATAAAGGAGAATTCATTTTGAATAGAGATGAAGCTTATATCGGTGTTTTAATTGATGATCTGATTACGAAGGGAACTGAGGAACCCTATAGAATGTTCACTTCCAGAGCTGAATACAGATTACTACTTAGACAAGATAATGCTGATATTAGATTAACTGAAAAAGCTTATAATCTTGGTTTAGCAAAAGAAGAAAGACTAAGAAAAGTTGAAGAAAAAATTGCTAAAAGCGATGAATTAGAGACTTTCCTTAGAGAAACTTCTCTTAAACCAGGTATCATAAATCCTATTCTTGAAACAATAGATTCATCTCCTGTTGACCAAGCTTACAGAGCAGCTCAAATCCTGACTCGTCCAAATATGACTTTGGAAAGATTAGAAACTATTGAAGCTATAAAAGATGTGGCTTCTACTTATGAAAATGAGGTGAGAGAACAAGCTGAAATCAATATCAAATACAAGGGTTACATCGAGAAAGAAAAGGAAAATGTAGCTAAATTGAATAGATTGGAAACTATCAGAATTCCCGAAGATTTTGATTATTCTAAAATCACTTCTCTTTCTGCTGAAGCTAAACAAAAATTGGGTAAAATAAAACCTAAAACTATTGCACAAGCTGGAAGAATTAGTGGAGTTTCTCCTGCAGATATTAATGTGCTTTTGATATATTTAGAAAGATAAAATTATAAATGTTCCACGTGAAACATTTCAAAGAACAATGTTATTTTTCATTGTTCTTTTTGTTTAAAAACTTTGAATTAATTTATGAAAATTAAAGACCATTTTCTTACACAAGAAGAATTTGAAATTGTAGAAACTGAAACAAAAGGTGTTTTCAAAACCTCCCCTATTCCTTCTAATATTTCAAAATATTATGAGAGCGAAGATTATATTTCGCATCATCAGGATTCGGGAAGTTTGAAAGAAAAGCTTTATAAATTTTTACAGTCTTTTAATCTTCAATACAAAAAAAATATTCTCGTAGATAGAATTAAAAAAGATTCTAAAGTTTTGGATTATGGTTGCGGCGCTGGAGAATTTGTAAAGTATATTGAAAATGATTTCCAAACTTTTGGATTTGAACCCAATTCAGACGCCAGAAATGCAGCTATAAATAAAACTCAAAAAGCTAAAATAATTGACGATTTAAACTCAATTGAAAATCAAAGTTTAGATGCAATTACATTATGGCACGTTTTCGAACATATCGAAAATCAGAGTGAAATGTTGGAATTATTTAATCAAAAATTAAAAGAAAAAGGTTTGCTAATTATTGCTGTTCCAAATCCAACTTCGTACGATGCGAAACATTATAAAGAATTCTGGGCAGCGTATGATGTTCCAAGACATATCTATCATTTTTCAAAAAATGGAATGGAAAATCTGGTTTCAAAAAATCCGGATTGGAAATTAAGAAAAATCAAACCTCTCCTACTCGATTCATTTTATATTTCAATGCTGAGTGAAAAATATAAGAAATCACCACTTTTTTGGCTAAAAGCTGTCTTTCACGGAGCAATTTCCAACATAAAAGCACTTTTTTCGAACGAATTTTCAAGTTTGATATATATTATCGAAAAAAAATAGAAAATCGATTTTTGATATATTTATGAAGGTCAATTTTCACCTGTTTTGTTGAAAAATTGTTAATAATTGCAAATAATAGAAAATTTCAAGTTATTTTTAATCTAAAATTAAATTCGCTGAGAATCGCTTAAAAAATTTTATTTGAACCTAGATCAATTATAGACAAAATAAAAACCGACAAATCTTTGTCGGTTTTATAATTTATGTTGAAAAGTAAATTTCTATTTGTTAATGGCAGCAACTCCCGGAAGTTCCAACCCTTCTAAACTTTCCAGCATTGCTCCTCCTCCTGTCGAAACATAACTCACTTTATCAGAATAACCGAATTGTTTCACGAAAGCAACACTGTCTCCTCCACCAACTAACGAGAAAGCTCCCAATTTTGTCGCTTCAGCAATACTATCACCCAAAGCTTTAGTTCCAGCAGCAAAATTTGACATTTCAAAAACTCCGATTGGACCATTCCAAAGAATTGTTTTAGAATTTAATAAAACATCATTGAAAATTTCTCTTGATCTTGGACCAGCATCCAGACCTTGCCAGCTCTCCGGAATTTCTCTGATGTTACATTCCTTTCTATTCGCTTCATTATTGAAATCATCAGCGATGATAACATCTGTTGGAAGATAAACTTCTACATTATGTTCTTTTGCTTTAGACAAAATTTCAAGAGCCAAATTCAATTTATCATCTTCAACAATAGATTGTCCAATTTTTCCTCCAAGTGCTTTGATGAATGTAAAAGACATTCCTCCTCCAATAATTAAATTGTCAACTGCAGGAAGGATATTTTCTATAATCGTGATTTTTGTGGAAACTTTAGAACCTCCAAGTATCGCAGTTACAGGCTTTTCACCAGATTTAAGAACTTTATCAATAGCTACAAGTTCTTTTTCCATTAGTAAACCGAAAAATTTAGTAGAAGGAAAGAATTGAGCAATTACAGCTGTAGAAGCGTGTGCTCTGTGTGCAGTTCCAAATGCATCATTGACATAAGCATCACCTAATTTTGAAAGTTGCTCAGCAAAAGACTCATCACCATTTTCTTCTTCATTATGAAAACGCAGATTCTCCAATAATAAGATTTCTCCTGGTTGCAGAGCGTTAGCAGCCTCTTCTGCCTTCTCTCCTACCGATTCCTCCACAAACTTAACTTCTTGACCAAGAACATTAGAAACTTCGCTTAAAACGTGCTTAAGAGAATATTTATCATTTACTTCGCCTTTTGGTCTTCCAAGATGTGTCATTAATATGACAGAACCACCATCAGACAAAATTTTATCTACAGTAGGTTTCACTGCAGTAATCCTTGTATTATCTGTTACTTTAAGATTTTCATCCTGAGGCACGTTGAAATCAACTCTCACCAAAGCTTTCTTATTTTTAAAATCGAAATCTTTTATTGTCTTCATTAAATTTTTATTTAAGGTTTTTAAATAGAGATTCAAAAGTTCTCCTCTCTTTGTTTCACAAATTTAAAACTTATTCTTCCCTTTTGAAAATTTAATTCCGAAAAGAAATCCACAAACTTATTTTACAATCATAAACAACTTCTTTTTCTTTTTAATAAAAATAAATATTGTAGTCTATTGTTGTAGTTCGGTATTATGGGGAAAACTTTAAGATGATTATTTTACCACAGAAAATATGGAGTAATGAGTAGGTTGTTAACATTGATTTAATATTGATTATCAAAATATTATCATTGTTATTAACAAATGTTTGTAAATCTGAAATCGGCTCTTTATTAGAAATATTTTTGCGGATAAAACCAACGAATCTCAACAAAAAGTTTTTTGAAAATATGAATTGTTTTTTCTGATGAAACTTGCATTACGAAAATTAAATTAAGATTAAAAGAATTATTTAATAGAAGTTATCAACAGGTTTTCTAACAATTTCTAACAATGTATTATCTATTCATTAATAATATCAAAATTTATTTGATGTTTAAATATCATAATATAAATTATTTTGATATATAATCACTTATTATAAAATATTATTATCAATTATATTAAAATATCATACCAACAATTACAAAATATGTAGTAAATTTATATTGTTAAAAGTAAAAAATGATAATTTAAAATGAAAAAGATAGCAATAGCAGCAGATCATGCAGGTTTTGAGTATAAAGAACTGATAAAAAAATACTTGGAAGGAAAAGTTGAAATCAAGGATTACGGAACCTATTCTACTGATTCTGTAGATTACCCTGATTATGTTCATCCTGCAGCAAGTTCTGTGGAAAATGGAGAAAACGAATTGGGAATCTTGATTTGTGGAAGTGGAAACGGTGTTCAAATCACTGCTAATAAACATCAGAAAATCCGTTGTGCATTGTGTTGGATGCCGGAAATCGCTTCTCTTGCTAGACAACATAATGATGCCAATATGATTTCTATTCCAGCGAGATTCATTTCAAAAGAATTAGCTTTCGAGATTGTAGATAAATTCCTGACAACAGATTTTGAAGGTGGAAGACATCAGAACCGAGTTGATAAAATCGCATTCTGCTAGATATAGAGAGACTTACAATTTTGTAAGTCTTTTTTATTGGGATTAAAATGAAAAAATGTGATTATTAATAAAGTTGTATCTTTGCGACGCATTTCACAGAGAAAGTTCTTTCTCACGAAACCATAAATTAATACAAAGGTTTCCAAAACTCCCCTATTTTATTTTATCTTTAATAAAAATTAAATCCTATTTGGGATTGTTGTTGTTGGACATAAATGAAGATGAATTTTAAATTTTAAACAATGAAAAACAAAAAGAATATAAGTCATAAAAACGAACAGAAACTTCTCGATTTGGGAAGAACAATTCTTCGTTTTATGAGCAAAAAAACTTCCAAAATCTACAATTATAAACAAATTGCGGAAGGAATAGATTACAAAAATCCAAGACAAAGAGAGCTGGTAATTCAGGCGCTTCACAGACTCTTGGCAAGTCAAAAAATTAAGGAAACCGAGAAAGGAAAATATATTGTCAACCTTAATATAGAAGGTGCTCTGACTGGTGTCATCGATTTTAACCAATCTGGAAATGCTTATGTAAAGGTTGATGGAATCAATGATGATATCTTCGTCCATCAGAAAAATGTAAAAGATGCATTACAAGGCGATAAAGTTCTGATTGTAACTTACAATTTTAAAGGAAAAAAGCTGGAAGGTTCGGTGGTAGAAGTTCTGGAAAGAGCAAAAGAAGTTTTTGTTGGAACTTTCCAGAAAATTGCGGAGAAAGATTTCGGGTTTGTAGTTTTGGATAAGAAGAAACTTAATACTGATATTTTCATTTCCAAAAACCATTTCAATGGCGCAGAAGACGGCGATAAAGTCATCGTAAAAATGCTGGAATGGAAACCGGGAAGCAAGAATCCGGAAGGCGAAATTACAACTGTTCTTGGCACTCCTGGCGACCACGAAACAGAGATTCATTCGATTTTGGCAGAATATGGTTTGCCTTATAATTTTCCACCAGAAGTGGAACACGATGCAGACCAAATTGACAGAAGTATCAATGCAGATGAAGTGGCGAAACGCTGGGATATGCGTGATATTCTGACATTTACGATTGACCCAAAAGATGCTAAAGATTTTGATGATGCTTTGTCTATCAGAAAATTAGAAAATGGACTTTGGGAAATTGGTGTTCATATTGCGGACGTTTCTCATTATGTGAAACCTGGGACTATTTTAGACGATGAAGCTTATGCGAGAGCAACTTCGGTTTATCTGGTTGATAGAGTAGTGCCAATGCTTCCGGAAGTTTTGAGTAATGATGTTTGTTCACTACGACCAAATGAAGATAAATTCACATTCTCAGCTGTTTTTGAACTGGATGAGGATGCAAAAATCCATAAGCAATGGTTTGGTAGAACAGTTATCCATTCGGATAGAAGATTTGCTTACGAAGAAGCCCAGGAAAGAATCGAAAATAAGGAAGGTGATTTGGTTGAGGAAATTCTTCAATTGGATAAATTAGCCAAAATAATGAGGGCGAAACGTATCAGAAATGGTGCGATTACTTTTGATAGGAGCGAGGTAAGATTCAATTTGGATGAAAACAACAAACCGATTGGCGTTTATTTCAAAGTCAGCAAAGATTCCAACCATTTGATTGAAGAATTTATGCTTTTGGCCAATAAAAAAGTTTCGGAATTCATCTCATTAAATAAAAGAAATGAACCAACTGGAAATACTTTCATTTACAGAATTCACGATGACCCAGACCCGGCAAAATTGACGGCTTTACGAGATTTCGTAGGAACTTTCGGTTACAAAATGGACTTAGCAAATACCCAAAAAGTAGCTGAATCTTTGAATAAATTATTGAGTGATGTCAAAGGAAAAGGCGAAGAAAATATGATAGAAACGCTTGCTATGAGAAGTATGAGCAAAGCCGTTTATTCTACCGACCCGATTGGACATTACGGACTTGGCTTCGAATATTATTCGCATTTCACATCGCCAATCCGTCGTTATCCGGATTTAATTGCGCATAGATTGTTACAACACTATTTGGATGGCGGAAAATCACCAAATAAAGAGGAAGTGGAAGAGAAGGCAAAACATTGTTCTGCAATGGAAAGATTAGCTTCTGAAGCGGAAAGAGAAAGCATCAAGTTTATGCAGGTTAAGTTTATGGAAGACCACGTTGGCGAAGTTTTCTCAGGCGTTATTTCCGGTGTTGCAGAGTATGGTTTCTGGGTAGAAATTCCTGAAAATGGAGCAGAAGGAATGATAAAATCGCGCGATTTGGTGGATGATTCTTATTCTCTGGATGCGAAGAATTATGCGATTGTAGGTTCCAGAACAGGCAATACTTATCAGCTTGGAGACGAGGTAAAAATAAAGGTTGTAAAAGCAAATTTGATTGCAAAACAACTTGATTTTAAGATTATTGAGTAATTAAGAAAAATAGAAAAATTTGAAACCGTCTTTTTAGGACGGTTTTTTTATGAAAAAAAATTAAAAATAATACGTCAAGCTTTGTCGCTGCCGCCATCTAGATTTGCTTTCAGAAACTTTAAAAATATGTTTTATGAAAAATATTTTAGATGAAATTGATGATTTTGATGAAGAAAGCCAAAGAATACTCCTTGGAAGTCGAGTCATACAATTTAATGAATACAATAAAGGAAAAGATCCTTTTGAAGGAATAAGAACAAACAAAACTTTTCAAGAGATATCCAATGAAATTGCATTGGATTCTCCTCTTGGCAAAAACAGTGCATTCTACAGAGAAACGAGAGAAATATTAACCGGTCAAATACCAAAATTATAAACTATGGGATCTTGGAAATATGAAATTGTACACGATTATAATGCGACAAGACTTATCAAAGAATTTCGGGAAGAAAATCTAAAGCTCAAAAACTCGAAAGGAATGGATGATGACGAAACAGACTGTATCATATATGCAGAAAAAGATGACCACACGATTAGCCTAGGTAGAGTATTACTTGTGAAAATGAGTGATGCAATGATAAATTATTATTATGAATATAAAGATCCAGATTACTTACCCAAATACTGGGCAAAATATATTTATGAGGAAAATAAAAACAATAAGACTTTTCAGTTTAATGAAGAAGAAATTTCTAATGCTTTTTTTAAATCTATAGTATTGCACAGAAAGTTGATGAGTGTTACGGCATTGGAATTACAGAATTATTTAAAAAAAATAACTGAAAATCTTTCAGACTATTATCGTAAAGACGAAAAATTTTCTCGTGAGCAGTGGGATCCTACCCTGAAATCTGATCAATATCTTTTTGCAAAACCAGAATTAGCGATCAATTATTTTGTTAAAAAAAGTGATTCTTTAAAAAATAGGCTTACCACATTTAGAAAGCAGTTAGAACACATCAAATCTTTCAAGATAGTTGGCAAAGAATTTAAAATACAGACTATAGATGACATCATAAAAGGGATTGATGACAATATAAAAAGTATTGAGAACTTCAAAAAATGGATGATTGGGAGCAGGGATGATATTAAATTAAATATAGCCTATTTCTGTGGCATTTATAACGGGATTGTTGAGTTTATTGCCGGCTTTATTGATATCGGCTTATTAGCAATTAATATTGTCATAAGTGATGTGTTGGGTGGAGAAACTAATTTAGAATTTTTAGAGATTAGAGAAGCCGTAGAAGAAACACTAAGCAAAATTTTACAAGACCCTCGAAAGGTATTTAATGACATCATAGAAGCAGTTAAAAATTATAAGTATTCTCGTTATGATGATCCAAAACTTAACCAATACCAGATACAGTACAACGAAGGAGAAGATACTGTTTTGGCAACAGATATTATAATAGCCATAATAACTATAATAAAAGCTATTGCAAAACTTGCCAAGCTTTTACCTAAATTTACGAAATGGATTGATGCTATCTTAGGAAGAAACGGCAGACAATTTGTCAAAGGACGGGTTGCTTTTGGAGAAATTACTAAAGCAGTTCTGAGAAAGGAAATACCTGAAGATTTCTTTGAAGCTTTGAAAAAAATGGGAAAATCTGAGGATGATATTTTAGAATACTACACAAAATATCATAATGAGAATGATTATATGTTCCTGAATGGGATTGAAGATATTCTTAAGAACAATAAAAACATTACCAAAACAGATGCCTTTGCCTTATGGAGCTATACTACAAATCATTACTATTGGGACTTAAATAATTGGCTTAGAAATGGAGTTAATGCAGCGAAAACAAAAGAGATTTCGCTATTGCTTACCAAAGCTCTTTATAAAATGCCAAAATATAATGGAACCGCTTTTAGGGCTTTGGAGTTTAGTGATGACAGTATTTTACAATCTTTTTTGAAGAAGCATAGTAAAGGAAACACTGTTGATTATGATGATTTTGTATCTTGTGGGAGTAATACCGACGCTGCTTTTTTTGATAAACCTAAAAAGAATGTATTTTTAAAAATGGAAGTAAAAAATGCACCGATAATTTCCGATTTTGCAGATGGTATCAAAATTAGAGGTTATGATAAAGACGAATTGTTATTATTAAGAGGCAGAAAATTTGTAATCAAAGAATACAAAAAAGTTGGTGATAAACATTATTTTGAATTAATAGAAAAATAAAATTATGAAATCAGATTTTGATAAATTTATAGAAGGTGTAGAAAATTCTCGACAAGAATTTTGGAATGAAAAATATCCAAAAATGAATTTGGAAGAAAAGAAAAAATATTGGCTGGCAAGTACGCATAAAGGAATGCGAACACAGGGCGAAGCTTTTGGTGATGAGTACTCAGAATTTTCTAAAGAATGGTATGATTTTGCCAAAGAGCACGAACCAGATTTCGATGAAATATTTGATTATGTAACCAAAAACTTAGGCTTTGAGTTTGATTGGGAAGAGTACAATAAACGTATTAAAAAGTAAATTTATATCCTCGTAATTATTACGGCGATTTTTTTATTTTTCCGATGGCATACTATAAACTTTGATAATGAAGAATTGTTACTGCTAAGAGGAAGAAGATTTAATACCTAAAGCAAAGGTTATGAAATAAAATTAATAGAGAAATAAATATAAAAATGAGTTTAGAAGATTTAAATAAAAAAATAGAAAAGGAACATCAGGAATATCTTGCAAGTTTAAGTCCTGCTGAAAGAGCAAAATATTTAAAAGAAGAACAAGATTTCGAAGGCGCAGTCAATCAATTTTGGAATGAAAAATATCCAAAAATGAGATTGGAAGAAAAGAAAAAATATTGGTTGGCAGGAACTCATAAAGGGATGCGAACACAAGGCGAAGCCTTTGGAGATGAGTACTCAGAATTTTCTAAAAAGTGGTATGATTTTGCCAAAAAGCACGAGCCTGATTTTGATGAGATATTTGATTATGTTACCAAAAACTTAGGCTTTGAGTTTGATTGGAAAGAATATAATAAACGTATTAAAAAGTGAATTCATATCCTCGTACTTGTGACGGGGATTTTGCTTTTCCGATTAAAATTAGAAACTATGCAAAAGATGAATTGTTGTTATTACAAGGAAGAAAATTTGTAATAATAGAGCAAGTTGAAGAAGATGGTAAATATTTGATAACATTAAAAGAATTATAAAATGGAAGGAAAAGAATTTTTAAAAGAAATATTAAATTCTCAAAAGAAGTTTTGGGATGAAAAATATCCAAAAATGAATTTGGAAGAAAAGAAAAAATATTGGCTGGCAAGCACTCATAAAGGAATGCGAACACAAGGTGAAGCATTTGGAGATGAGTACTCAGAATTTTCTAAAAAGTGGTATGATTTTGCGAAAGAGCACGAGCCTGATTTTGATGAAATATTTGATTATGTGACTAAAAATTTAGGCTTTGAGTTTGATTGGGAAGAATATCGTAAACGCATTAAAAAGTGAATAATGTTGCACTAAAATGAGAAAAGAAATTATGGACAGTCCTTGGGATTTTACTCTTTATGAAGAAAACGACAAAAAAATATTAGACATTGTTTATTGTAAAAGTTTTGTTGATTATTCAAGAAAATTTTTATTACAAGGAGATGAGCTAAATTATGATTTTGAACAAATAAAAAAATTAGCAGAAGATATCCGAAATAATTTCGAAAATTATAAGGACAGAGAAATAAAAGAATAACATTTTTCACTCCGAAGCTCTTCGCTTCGGAGTTTTTCTTCAAAGAGAACAAATCGAATTTCATCAAAAAATTTAGACTTAAAACCAGAGAAATCAATTTTGATGAAATTTAAACATTGCTTTAAATTTTAAATCTCTATTTTTACAGCCGGTTCTGAAATTTAAAAAGAATGCTCGAACTCATTTTATACGCTGTCGGATTAGGAATAATGCTAAGTTTGGTCTTTATAGGACCTATTTTTTTCCTGCTGATAGAAACCAGTTTTTCCCGAGGTCCCAGACATGCCATTGCCTTGGATATTGGCGTAGTTTCGGCTGACCTTCTTTGTATTCTGGTCAGTTATTATGCCAGTGCAGATCTGGTCAGTTTGATAGATAAACATCCCGGATTTTATCGGATTTCAGCATTTTTGATTTTGATTTATGCCATTTATATGTTGCTTTCCAGAACCAAAATGCATATCGAAGGCGAAGAAAAACTCATCGACCAAAATTATTTCAAAACATTCTTGAACGGATTTTTGCTCAATTTATTGAATATTGGCGTTGTCCTTTTTTGGCTCGTAACTGTAGTTTCTGTCCGTAATGCCTATCCAAAAGTACAGGATTTTATACTTTATATTGGGATTGTGATTGGAACTTATTTGCTCATCGATTTGTCTAAAATCCTTTTAGCAAAACAATTCCACGACAGACTGAATCAACGTGTTGCCAACAAAATCAGGAAAGCAGTTGGTTGTATTTTGGTGTTGTTCAGTTTCTTTATTTTCCTTCAAAGTTTCAAAAAATTCAATAAGTTCGACGAAAAATTAGAAAAAGCCGAGAAGCAGCAGCCTAAGAAAAGATAGTTAAAATTTGGGCGCCTTTATCCGCCCATAATTTATCCTGAGCTAGACGAAGGGTTCCCGCTTTTTTGTGCCAAGGCTTTTCCCAAGGCTTACAAAAAGAGTTCCACTCAGGTCGGGGGGCGCTTCGCAAAGTTGAAGATTTGTCATAATAGGAACTCAATATAAAAACCCACTTTTTGTCATTCCGTAGGAATCTCAGCACTCTAGATTCCTACGGAATGACAAACTAAATGTTATAATTATATTCCTTCGCTGAGCAAAGCGCCTTTGCGAGCCTAAAATATTTTCAATAAATTCAAAAAATCTTTGCGACCTTTGCGTTAAAACCTATCATCAAAATCCAACACAAATGCAAAATACGACTTTTCCAAAATCCCTAAAAAAAGGAGACAAAATAGCCATCATTTCACCGGCAGGTTCTGTTGAGATTCCACAATTGGAAAAAACTTTAGAATTAATCAAATCCAAAGGTTACGAACCCATTTTAGGCGAAAATCTCTACACACAATACCAAAACGGCTATTCATATGCCGGAACAGAGAAACAACGAATAAATGATATCAATTGGGCTTTAAACGACCCGGAGATTTCTGCAGTCTGGGCTTCAAGAGGTGGTTACGGTTGTCAGCATCTTTTGCAGGATCTGAAACTGACTGAATTCAAGAAAAATCCAAAATGGTATATCGGTTATTCTGATAATACAGTTATTCAAAGTTATCTATTGAAAAAAGGTTTCGGATCCATCCACGGACAAACGATAAAAACATCCAGCTTTGGTGTTACAGAAGAAAGCTACGAGTTGATTTTCGATATTCTGAAAGGCAAAAAAATCAATTATAAAATTGGTTCAAATGCTAACAATAGAGTAGGAGAGACATCTGGAATTTTGGTTGGTGGAAATCTCGCATTGATTTATGCGCTTTTAGGAACTCCATATTCCTTTGACTTTAAAGGTAAAATTTTATTCATAGAAGATATCGGAGAAAATTTCTATGCACTTGACCGAATGATTATGAGTTTGGAATTAGCAGGCATTTTCAAAAAAATAAAAGGATTGATTATAGGTGGAATGACCAATATGGGAAGCGAAACCGATAACAAAGAATATGAAGAATCCTTCGATTCATTTGCTTTTCAATTGATTGCAGACAGAGTTTCTAAATATGTTTTTCCAACTGTTTTTGCATTCCCAAATGGACATATTTATGACAACAGACCTTTAATCATCGGTTCAGAAATCAATCTGAAAGTTGGAAAAGAGGTGAAGATTCAATTCTGATCATTCATCAACTATCATTCATTAATTATATTCTGATGGCAGACCATAACGAATTTGGTAAAATTGCAGAAGACTTGGCAGTTGATTTTTTAATTAAGAATCAATACAAGATTTTGGCTCGCAATTTCCGCTATCTGAAAGCAGAAGTTGATATCATTGCTGAAAAAGAAAATCAAATCGTTATCGTAGAAGTTAAAGCCAGAAATACAGATGCTTTTTTGGAACCTCAGGAAGCAGTTAACAAAAAGAAAATCAAACTATTAATCTCTGCTTCTAATTATTTTATTGAAGAAAATAATATAGATAAAGAAGTCCGATTTGATATTATTTCGGTGCTTCCAAACAAACAAAAAACTTTGGAAATCCATCATATTATTGATGCTTTCCAAAGTTTTGAAATATGATATCAAGTTTGAACTTAGGAAATCTCTCAAATTCAAATATTATCAAACTTACTTTATCTCCACACATCCAACTCTTCCACCCGCATTTCCAGTGGGTTGTGTATGAAAATCGTCAACTCCAGCGTGGATTACGATTGCTTTTCCGATAATATTTTTCATCGGGTCATCACATCCAAGACACCATTTGTCTGTTGAGAAAACCAGTTGTGCTTGACCATTTTTATCAGCCTCAAGATTGCCGATATCACCCATATGGAAATGTTCTGTATCCCATTTTCCGTGGTCATCTTTGGAAGGATTCCAATGTCCACCTGCCGAAGATGCATCGGTTGCACTGCAGTTTCCAAACTCGTGGATATGAACTGCGTGAAGACCAGGCGTTAATTTGAAAACACTCAAATCCATTTCGACTTTACCTTTTTTCTGAGTAAAGTTAGCCGTACCCTGAGTTAAAGTGTGTGATTTTGGACGAACGATGTATTGTTTCGAAACCGTTTTGCAGGAAGCAAGTGCTAAACCTGCAATACCAATTAGTAATAAATTTTTCATAGTTTTTAAAGTTAATTGTTATTTTTTCGATATAACAAATTTAAAGCCAATGTTATAAATAATTGTTTTACGTGAAACATTTACGGTTCGGGGAGTGATTTCTACGATTCGGTCATTTAAAATTTCAAATAATTCTTGACGACAATATCTTTGAAGAAAATTAATGAGATATGAAATTTTCAATCTGAAAACAACAATTTGAATGATCTCAACCTTAAAAAATAAATAAACTACATATGAAAACTCAAAGTAAAGTCATCGGTCTATTATTATTTTTAATAAGCATCAGTATTTGGTCACAAATTACTATTTCCGGAAAAGTGACCTATAAGAACAAGTCATTGAAAGACATCAATGTAACACTCAAAGATACTTATGATGGCGCAACCACAGATGACAATGGAAATTACACTTTTACCACCACAGAAACTGGAGATAAAATTTTGGTTTTTTCAGGACAAAATTATGATGAAGTCGAGCTTCCCGTAAAAATTGAAGGAAAAAATATTTCTATGAATGCTAACCTCAAGGAACAAATCAGCGAAATCAATGCGGTGGTGATTACGGCGGGAAGTATAGAAGCCAGTGATAAGAAACGTGCAACAGCATTATTGACGCCATTGGATGTTTATACAACAGCTGGCGCCAACGGTCAGATTTCATCCGCTTTAGGTTATCTACCAGGCGTTCAGAAAGTGGGAGAGAGCGAAGGTTTATTCGTGCGTGGTGGAACTGGTGCAGAAACCAAAATATTTATGGATGGAAATCTAGTCAATAATTATTTTACCAATTCAGTTCCGGGAATTGCCGGGAGAGACCGTTTCAACACATCTTTGTTTAAAGGGAATGTATTTTCAAGTGGCGGATATTCTGCAATCTATGGTCAGGCTTTATCATCGGTTTTAGTTTTAGAAAGTGTTGATTTGCCTGAACAGACTTCTTTTGATTTTGGCGTTTCTCCAATTTTTTTAAGCGCTAATTACCAGAAACTGAATCAGAAGAAAACAGCTTCCTGGGGTGTTGCGGGCGGTTATTCTAATCTTGGATTGATGGGAAAACTATTCAATTTCAATACCGATTTTGACAAACATCCTCAGGGTTATGGATTCGATGGAAACTTCAGAATTAAAACTAAAAAAGGCGGTTTCATCAAATATTACGGAAGTGTGGATGAGAATAAAATGGCAGTCGGTTCCGAAAGTTTGGAAGAAGATTCTGACAAAAATATGGTCAGTCTGAAAGGGCAGAATATGTATCACAATTTGTCTTACAAAGAGAAATTCGGAAAGTATCTTTTGAATATCGGAACATCTTATACTTATAATTCCAATGATTTGAATTTTGCAACTTTTAAAGATAATGTCGAGCAATCTGATACACCAATCAATAATCAATCAAATTACATCAATACAAAAGCAGTTGTTGAAATAAAAATCAACAGGGCAAGTGTTTTAAGAGCCGGATTTGAATTGAATAATGCTGATGAAACGATGAAATATGGAACTTTCGAAAGAAATTATAAAGATTTGATTTCGTCTGCTTTTGCTGAAACAGATTTGATTTTTACTAATAATTTGACCGCAAAAATCGGAGCCAGATCAGAACATTCTTCTTATCTCGACAAATGGAATTTCTCTCCAAGAGCTGCGTTAGCTTACAGGATTTCCAAAGATTGGACAACTTCTCTAGCATACGGAATCTTCTATCAAAATCCGGAGAGCAAATATCTCTACAGCAAGAATTTTGATTTTCAGAGAGCCGACCACTATATCTTTCAGGTTCAGAAAAACTCAGATGGAAGAAGCTTGAGATTTGAGGCATTTTATAAGAAATACGATGATTTGATTAAAACCATTTCATTAACGGAAAATGTCTCTTCAGCCAATAACCAATATTATCAGATTGCAAATAGTAATGCAGGTAAAGGCTTTGCAAAAGGAATCGAATTGTTCTGGAGAGATAAGAAAACCTTCAAAGACATCGATTACTGGCTAACTTATTCCTATCTGGATTCCAAAAGAGATTTCTTAAACTATCCTTTTAGTTTAGCACCGAATTTTGCTTCGAAACATACATTCAATGCAGTGGCTAAGAAGTTTGTGATGGACTGGAAAACAGGATTTAATCTGTCTTATACTTATTCCAAAGGAAGACCTTATTATGATTTGGTTTCAGAAAATGGAGAGAATATCGTTCGCCATCAAGGAAAACTGAAAGATTACAGCGGACTGAATTTGAGTATCAATTATGTTCCGAGCGTTGGAAAGAAAGATTCAAAGTCATTCACTGTATTTGTCTTGAGTATTAATAATATTCTTGGAAATAAAAATATTTACGGCTATAATTATTCTGCAGACGGAAACAGTAGAACAGCCGTTAGACCACCGGTTAATACGCTTGTTTTTGTAGGCGTATTTGTAAGTTTCGGGGTTGATAAAACGAATGATGCGATTAATAATAATTTGTAAATGACTAAAAGGTTAATCACAAAGGCACAATTAATTGAATCTGTACTGGATTTTTAAAGGTACAAAGATTAAATCGAAGATTTTTAGTGCCTTAAAACGGAAAGCATATTAATGAAATTTGTGTCTTTGTGTTTAATAACAATTACAGTTCAGACATCAAAAATAACAGTTCGGTAGAATAAAATTTCAATGAATAAAAACTCATTCTATCTTTGAATCAGAAATTTAAAATAAACAATTAAAAAATATCCAAATGAAAAATCTAATCTTAACAGCAGCATTACTTTTTGTAAGTACAATCACATTTGCACAAACCGCTTTTGAAAAAGCAATGATAGAGAAAATCGCTAAAGTAGAAGACCACAAAACACCAGACGAATTCACAGCTTTAGCCAACGATTTTGACAGAATCGGAATCAAAGAGTCTAAAGAATGGTTACCGTATTACTACGCTGCATTTGCAACGATTCAGAAAGGAAGAATCTTGATGAAAGATGGAAAAACATCAGAACTAGATCCAGTTGCAGCCGATGCAGAAAAATATATTGCCAAAGCAGAAGCATTGAGTCCAAACAATGCCGAACTTTTCATCTTGAAAAAAATGACCAGTGGACTCAAAATGATGGTAGATCCAATGTCCAGATATATGACAGAAGCACCGATTGCACAGCAGGCTTTGGCAAAAGCACAGGAGCTTGACCCAAACAACCCAAGAATCACAGTTTTACAGGCAGAAGATGCATACTTCACACCAGAACAATTTGGTGGCAGTAAAGCAAGAGGAACAGAATTGTTCAAAAAAGCAGTAGAGCAGTTTGGAACTTACAAGTCAAAATCATCTCTTGACCCAAAATGGGGGAAAGGTGAAGCGGAATATTTCTCGAATCAGAAATAATAGCGTAAAAGTTTCAGTATATTTAATGAGGTTGAATTTTTTAAATTTTAATAATAAACGTCAAGATTTGTCGTCAACCCAATTAATTTTGCATCAAATATTTCATTAAAATTAACTTAAGGAAATATAAATCATATTGTTTTAATAACAATTATTATTAATTTTGTTTCATAAAAATAAGAATATAAATGTTCGTACCTATTTCGACACAACATTCTATTAGTAGAGTAACTGCAAATTTATTTTTAGCTCAGAATATTATTAAGCCTAAGGATATTCTTGATAAATTAACGGCAGAAAATAAGTTGAAAAGTTATCAAAGAAAAGGTTTTGCACTTAATAAGCGTATAAACCTTACTAATAACCATTTACAGGTTATGAATGATGAGGTTATAGGTTTTTTGTTAGAAGAATTTGATAGTTCAGGTAAAAGTTTAAATTCTTTGAAGATTGAAAATATTGATGACCAATCTAAAGCTAGAATTAGTTTCGAAACAAAATTTTATACAAGATGGGTTGACTTTAATGATCGATTTGAAAATGACATTAATGTTTTAAATCAAACTTTTTCTTTCTATGTTGAAGCAATTTCATTAAATTACATTGACGAGTTTAATTGGAATTCGCCATCAAAAATTCCTATTGAGGAAATATTCAATACAGAATCTGATTTACTAAATAGCAATTTCACAGATTCCCACAATGGAACTTTAGTTGTTATTTCTCAATCTGAACCCAAGAATGGAACCAAAGTTTATGAAGAGAAAAAAGAAATTTTATTTAATAATGATTTAAAGAAAGTTATAATAAATCATACTGTTGGTATAAAACTCGAAGATTATAAATTATGGAATAACGATATTCTTTCATTGTTTCAAGATGCTCACAATAAAAATAAAGATCTTTTAAAGAAGATTTTAAAAGATTCGATAAAAGAACAGATTCATTTAACATAAATCTTTTATAAGATGCTAATAACAACAACATTACTTTTAGGAGGCTTATCTGTTGAAGCCAGAAAACAAAGTTTTTTAGTTTCATATGGAGAAGATTTAGCGCAACAGAATATTGAATATTTATATGATTCTAATGATTCGATTCAAAATTTATATTTTTTAGACGATCACGAAAAATCTATCAGGATTAAGATTTTGGATGAACTTCAAAATATGAATGTTGATACACAAATAAAAATTAATGCAATAAACTTAATAAAAGAACTTCCAAGTTTATTTATTGAAAACTTTAACCCTGAGGATTTTTTTGAAACGTCTTATGGTACATTAATTTTAGATTTTATAAAAGAAGATTCGAATTTCAACATTGAAATTGGGCAAAATTCTTTTGGATATTTTAGTGAAATTAATGGTAAGATTAACCATTTACAAGAAAATAAGAATATTGCATTTACTAAAAATTTCGGAAAATTAAATATTGACTTCTTAGATTTTTACGATAAATAAATATGATAATTCCACAAGAAATTGATTCTTCCGAATTGTTAGTCCGTTTTATTTTCATTGATTATTTTAAGAAAAAAAACATTCATCCAGAGAGATTTGACAAAGGACAGGTTTTTCTAGATGATAGATTGTTTGGTATTTCTTTGCAAAGGGAAAACTATTGTAATGATAAGTTTTGTAAAGAAAGAGCTAAACTAATAGATAAAAAAGTTTATGTTGGTTTTTTAGTTTTTAGTAAAGAAGATTTTAATGAGGTTTGTAGTTCTTTCGCAAGAATCAGAGCTAATTTTGATGCTAAAATTGAATTTACTCCTTTAGATGAAAATAATGAATACTTAGCTTTTAGAAATAATATTGATTCTGAGCAATTAGGAAATCCTAGTCATAGTGATATAGTCTATTACAACCCAGCTATTCAAGGAGATGAGTCTAATCCAAAAACAGCACTCAGAGCTTTTTCTCAACAATTATTTCCTAAATGTTGTCTAATATTAGATAACGATCCTGATAATGATAATTTTACAATGGATTCGGTTGCAAATCAGTACTATAATTTTATTAGTAATCAGGAGTGAAATTTTTATTTGAATAAAATAATATAGAATTTATAATTTAATCAGAAGTATTATAAATTTTCCTTCGTCTTTGGCGAAGGAATTTTGTTTTTAACCATTCCCGTAACTTATTGATTTTTAATAAAATAGGCGCATCTGCCTCAACGAAGTGAATCAACGCCTCAACGTAATGAATCAACGGCTCAACGAAGTGAATCTCAACGAAGTGAATCAGTGGCTCAACAGAATGAATCAATGGAACGACGTAATGAATCAATGGTTCAATAAAGTGGATTTTTTAGGATTTGAATCGCTTTTTGGAAAAATATGATAAGTTGATGAGATTTTTATGAATATGTATTTCCATTAATGACCTATTCTCCAAGAGATTTTATTAATTTTGGAAACATTCAAAAAATTAAAAATGAAAGTAAAATCAATCTTTGCAACAGCAGCCGTTGTTTTTTATGTTGGTGCCCAAGCTCAATCTATGTCAAAATCAAATTATCCCAAAGCCGTAAAAGGAACTCAAGTCGATAACTATTTCGGAACTCAAGTTGCGGATGTTTATCGCGATTTGGAGAATGATTCCGATGCAACTAAAAAATGGGTAGACGAGGAAGTTGCGTACAGCCAAAATTACCTTTCCAAAATCCCTTTCAGAGAGACAATTAAAGATCAATTGAGAGATATCTGGAACTACGAAAAAATATCAGCACCGTTCAAAGAAGGCGATTATACTTATTATTCTAAAAATAATGGTTTGCAGGCGCAATCTGTGCTTTATAGAACCAATAATAAAACCAAAAACGTTGAAGTTTTCCTTGACCCGAATACTTTTTCTGATAAAGGAACGACTTCACTTTCGAATTTGTCGTTTAACAAAAAAGGTAACCTTGCCGCTTATTCTATTTCTGAAGGTGGAAGCGATTGGAACAAAATCATCATCATTGATGCTATTACCAAAAAGCAAATTGATGAAACTTTACTTGACGTGAAATTCAGTGGGATTGCCTGGAAGGGTGATGAAGGCTTTTATTATTCCAGTTATGATAAGCCGAAAGAAGGAACCGTTCTTTCCGGAATGACGGATAAGCACAAAGTTTATTTCCACAAATTAGGAACAAAACAATCCGAAGACCAATTAATTTTCGGTGGCGAAAAAACGCCAAGAAGATATCTTTCTGCAGGCGTTTCCGAAGACCAAAGATTCCTGATTATTTCAGCGGCTAATGCTACCAATGGCAATGAGCTTTATATCAAGGATTTGAAAAATGGAGGTGACTTTGTACAGATCAACAAAGGATTTGACATTAATGCTGATATTGTAGATACACAAGGCGACGACCTTTTCATCTTCACAGACAAAGACGCTCCGAATATGCGTTTGGTGAAAGTGAGCATCAAAAATCCAAGTCCTGAAAACTGGAAAGATGTGATTCCTGAAACTGAAAATGTTTTAAGCATTTCTGAAGCTGGCGGCTATTTCTTCGGGAAATATATGAAAGATGCGATTAGCCTTGTAAAGCAATTTGATAAGACAGGAAAATTGGTCAGAGAAATTACGTTACCAGGGAAAGGAACGGTTTCGGGATTTGGAGGTAAAAAAGAAGATAAGGACATCTATTATTCATTTACCAACTACATTACGCCGGGAACGATTTATAAATATAATGTAGCTTCCGGAAAATCAGAAGTTTATCAGAAGCCAAAAGTGAAATTCAATCCGGAAGATTATGTTTCCGAGCAGGTTTTCTACACTTCAAAAGACGGAACCAAAGTCCCGATGATGATCAACTACAAAAAAGGAACTAAGCTTGATGGGAAAAATCCAACCATTCTTTATTCTTACGGAGGATTCAACATCAGCCTTCAACCAAGTTTCTCTGTTGTGAATGCCATCTGGATGGAAAATGGCGGAATCTATGCTGTTCCGAATATCCGAGGTGGTGGAGAATATGGAAAGAAATGGCACAATGCAGGAACCAAGCAACAGAAGAAAAATGTGTTTGATGACTTCATTGCAGCTGGAGAATATTTACAGTCGAAAGGCTATACTTCGAAGGAATATATGGCACTTTCCGGCCGTTCCAACGGTGGACTTCTGGTTGGTGCTACGATGACTATCAGACCAGATTTGGCAAAAGTAGCTTTCCCAGGTGTTGGGGTTTTGGATATGTTGAGGTATAACAAATTCACGGCAGGGGCTGGTTGGTCTTACGATTACGGAACTGCGGAAGACAGCAAAGAAATGTTCGAATATCTGAAGTCTTATTCTCCGGTTCACCAAGTGAAGGCGGGAACTTGCTATCCATCAACAATGATCATCACAAGTGATCACGATGATAGAGTTGTGCCTGCACATTCTTTCAAATTTGGAGCTGAGTTGCAGGAAAAACAAGCTTGTAACAATCCAATTTTGTTAAGAATCGAGAAAAATGCAGGTCATGGTGCAGGACGTTCTACAGAACAGGTGATTGGCGAAAATGCTGATCTTTTGAGTTTTGCATTGTTCGAAATGGGAATCAAATCCTTGAAAAATTAAAATTGCAATTCATATGATAAAAATCCCGAAATTAGTTTCGGGATTTTTTGTTTTTGGACAATAATTTGATACAAAACAATCACTCATTTAAAACCTTTATAACTATGAAAAAATACATTTTAATTTCTGGCTTTGCGGTTGCTTTAACATTAGTTTCCTGCAAAAAAAATGATACTAAAATGACTTCCGAATCTTATTCCACAGAAACAACTGTTACTGATGAGAACGGGAAAATCGATAGCGTCACAACAACTTCTATGGAGAAAACTGTGGACGGTAAGAAAGTACAGGAATATTCGGTTCCTTACAAAGCTGGGGATGGAAGTCGAGCCAAAGCTACTTTTATCGATAATGGGAAATCAAAAACCATTACTTTGGAAGCTAATAACAACAAGTTTGTTTTGGATTTCAAAAAGAAAACTTCAGAAGGAGAATTCTATGAAAGAAATACAATTTCGGCTGAAACCAAAGGCGATTCGCTTCTGATTTCTCAGGACAATCAGGTGATGCATTTGGTGAGAGTGAAATAAAAAGAAAAGGGATTTAAAATTTTAAATCCCTTTTTTGCCTTCCAGAAGCATTTCTATCATTTTGATTTTCCGGCGTTTGCGCGTTTCTTCTTTCTTCGCCTCTTCTATCCAGCGGATATATTCTTTCCTGTGCGTGTAAGACATTTTATCGTAGAATTCTTTCGCTTTATCGTTTTGATTAAGTAATGCCTGAACATCATCGGGAACAATAACAATTCGTTCTTCTTTGTCTTCCCAAAGCTTAACTTCAACAATATCTCCAAATGTCTTTCCTAATTCTTTTCTAATCGCTTGAGTCAATCCCAATCTGTGACAACCGCCGCCCATATTGGCAAGGCTGCTTCTGTATTCCACTTTATCATCAAGCAGAACTTTGACTTTAACCTGTCCTTTTTTTCCAAATAATTCAATTGTATCAAAAGGAAAATTGATAAATGCAGCATTGATATCCTGATGTTGCTGGATTTCTGCGGAAAAGATAATTGGTTGAGTCATAGTTTAAAATAAAAAATCCCAAACTCAAATGTCGGGATTTTTTTATTAATTTATCAGACTGATACTCTCGAAGACTTAAATCTTAGAAAGCAAAGTCCTGAAATTCACTTTCTCATCAATAATCTTTCTCAGTTCAGAAACCGGAACTCTTTCCTGTTCCATTGTATCTCTGTATCTCAAAGTTACGGTGTTTTCGTTCAAAGAATCGTGGTCAACTGTAATGCAGAAAGGCGTTCCTATTGCATCCTGTCTTCTGTAACGTTTTCCGATGCTGTCTTTCTCTTCAAAAATCACATTGAAATCAAACTTCAAATCATTGAAGATTTTATCAGCAAATTCAGGCAAACCATCTTTCTTCACCAAAGGCAAAATCGCTGCTTTTACAGGTGCCAAAGCCGGCGGAAGACTCAAAACGGTTCTTTCCGAACCATCTTCCAAAACCTCATCTTTCAGAGAGTTGGAGAAGATTGCTAAGAATAATCTATCCAGACCAACCGAAGTTTCTACAACATAAGGCACATAATTCTCATTTCTTTCCGGGTCAAAATACTGGATTTTTCTACCAGAGAATTTTTCGTGCGCCGAAAGGTCAAAGTCTGTTCTAGAATGGATACCTTCCAATTCTTTGAAACCAAATGGAAAATTAAACTCGATATCAGCAGCAGCATTCGCATAATGCGCCAATTTCTCGTGGTCGTGGAAACGGTAATTATCTTCACCTAAACCAAGCGCCAAATGCCAGTTAAGACGTGTTTTTTTCCAAGTTTCATAGAATTCTAACTCAGTTCCCGGTGGTACAAAATATTGCATTTCCATCTGTTCAAATTCTCTCATTCTGAAAATAAACTGTCTCGCAACAATCTCATTTCGGAATGCTTTTCCAATCTGAGCAATCCCGAAAGGTAATTTATGACGAGAAGTTTTTTGAACATTCAGATAATTCACAAAAATACCCTGAGCCGTTTCCGGTCTCAGATAAAGGTCCGTTGCAGAATCTGCAGAAGCACCCAATTTAGTTCCGAACATCAGGTTGAATTGTCTCACTTCCGTCCAGTTTTTAGAACCAGTGTCCGGGTCAGCAATTTCCAATTCCTCGATCAAAGCTTTTACGTCCGCAAGGTCTTCTTTTTCAAGAGATTTTGCCAGTCTGGAAAGGATTGCAGCTCTTTTTTCGCGATACTCCAAGATTTTTGGATTCGTTGCTTCAAATTGAGCCTTGTCAAAAGCTTCACCAAAACGTTTTGCCGCTTTTTCTATTTCTTTATTTTCCTTGTCTTCGATTTTGGCGCAGTAATCTTCCACCAAAACATCCGCACGGAAACGTTTTTTAGAATCTTTGTTGTCAATCAACGGGTCGTTGAATGCATCCACGTGTCCGGAAGCCTTCCAGATGGTTGGGTGCATAAAAATGGCAGAATCAATCCCCACGATATTTTCGTTCAGTTGAACCATCGCTTTCCACCAGTATTGTTTGATGTTATTTTTCAGTTCCGCGCCGTTCTGCCCGTAATCGTAGATGGCCGAAAGTCCGTCATAGATTTCGCTGGAAGGAAAAATAAAACCATATTCTTTAGCGTGGGAAACCACTTTTTTGAAAACATCTTCTTGCTTTGCCATAATTTATGTTGAATTGAAGTGCAAAAATAAGGAAAATGTAGGAAGTTGGAAGCTGAGTGATGGAAGTTTTTAATAGATTCATTTTTAGAAGCCGGGAACCTGCTATTCGTTGCAATTCCTCGCACCTTGCTTTCCCATCGCTTGCTGTGGGATTTCCACTACTATCAGGGCTAGTTACATTTCCCGTTCCGTAGAACCCTCGTCTTACCAGACATCCTATTCTACAGAAAATCTCTACTTTTGCCCAATGTTAGAAATTCTTTACCAAGACGACTACCTTATCGCCATCAACAAATCTAGCGGACTTTTAGTTCATAAGTCAAAATATGCAGGCCCAGCAGACGAATATGCGGTAGAGAAATTAACGAATCAAATCGGAAAAAAGGTTCATCTTGTTCATCGTTTGGACCGAAAAACATCGGGCGTTTTGCTATTTGCTTTCGATAAAGAAACACTTAAACTAATAAGTGAACAGTTTATGAATCGCGAAGTTGAAAAAAAGTATCTGGCGATTCTGCGTGGTTGGACAAAGGAGGAAGAAACGATTGATTACGATTTGACCAATGAAAATGAAATCATTCAAAACGCCATTACCTATTATCGCCGTCTGCAAACTTCTGAAATCGATCTACCATTTCTAAAACATCCAACGTCTCGTTATTCTTTAGTAGAAGCAATTCCCGAGACAGGGAGATTTCATCAATTAAGAAAGCACTTCAAGCATATTTTACATCCGATTTTAGGTTGCAGAAAGCACGGTTGCAATAAGCAAAATAAGTTGTGGCTGAATAGTTTTAATGTCACTGCGATGCCTTTGCATTCTCATCAGCTTAATTTTAAACATCCAATTACCAATCAAAATATTTCCCTCAACGCAAGTCTGAATGTGAATCCCGGCTTTTTAGAAATTGGAAAAATTTTAGGTTTTAATCTTGCAGAATTTATTTAGATTTTTGAAGATTATAAAAACAAAAAAGCTTCTCATTGCGAGAAGCTTTTCCAATTCATTTTCATCAATTCATTTTTACTTACTATTACTTTTTGATGATTTTTTTACTTACAATATTGTTATCAGACGTTACGATTCTTAGTATGTAAACGCCGTTTGGAAGTTTAGAAACATTCATTTCACTGTTATTAGTTTCCAATAATTTTTTGCCCTCCATATTGTAAAGTGCAACAGATTTCAAATTCTTGTCATCAATATGAACGACATCAACAACAGGATTCGGGTAAACCAGTACTTTTGCTTTGTCTCCGGAAGCTTCGCCGGTTGCTAAAACGTCCAAATTCAAATTATAGCCTACCAATCCCAAATCCGCAGACGCAATGTAAATGAATGCATTTTTGTCTGAGAAATCAATTGAAATAGAGTTGGTCTCGGTTTGTAGCAAATCATCACGGTCAACGTTTTTCCAATTGGCACCATTGTCTACGGAATAGAAAATATTAAAAGTCGTGTACATTGACGTGTAGGTCGCTGCCACAAGAACGCCATTATTGACATCAGAATAATCCACCTTGAAGGCTACAAAATCTGAAACTTGATTCCAAGTAACACCTTTATCATTAGAAACAAAAACACCTTGTGAAGTTGCGAGAGCCAACTGATTTGAGTTCTTAGGATTTTGAGAAATATCAAATACTACAGCACCGTATGGGAAGTTTGCGTCAATGGTAACTGCAGTCCAATCTGTTCCGCCATTCGTTGTTTTATAAATTTCTGAACCTACCAGAATGAAAAACTCGTCCGAAATATTATTTGGATGCAGGATTTTGTAAACCGCACCTTGAGTTGGAAGCGGAATATTGGTCACGACAATATCACTCGGATTGTTGAAGTTGATTTTATCCAATTCGCCTTGATCCCAATTGTTGAATGTTGCATAAACCTGATTGTTAACCTGCGGATCAGGGATTACATTAGTCAAGCCATTTGTAAACGTTTCGAAAATTGGAGAAAAATCAACACCAAAATTATCACTTACCGCCAAAGTAGAACCCAAAAATCCGCCTTTGTAAGAATAAACTCTGCCTTCTTTTTTAGAATCCGGAATGTAAGCCGGACCGTTATTATTGGTAAAAATATTAAGAGCCTGAATGTCAAAAGCACTCTCAGAATTATCCGCCAGATTTCTGTGTACAAAACCATTCTGAACGCTGTAAAAAAGATGTTTCGAATTGTCTTTTTCGAACAATGTCACTCTACCGGTCGAGCTGAAAAATGGTGTCTGAACTTGTGTCAGTGTCGTTCCGTTATCTGTGGAGAATAATGGTTTGTAATTCGCTGTAATAAATAGTTCTCCTGCCTTGAACGGGTTGAAACTTGCTTTGATTCCGTAATAATAGCTGTCCAGATTGTCATAAGGGTATTCAACATTCTGCCAGGTTGCGCCGCCGTCTTTTGTAGAAACAATCTCATCTTCCTCCAAAACAATGATGTGATTGTTATCCAGCGGGTTATATTTAATGTCAATAATGTTATTCAATATACCGTTGCTTCCCCAAGTTATATTTTTGTCTTCCCAAGTTGCGCCGCCGTCTGTAGAATGATGAAGTTTTTCCGGACTCATTCCGAAGCTGATTCCTGTCCCAGCGTAGATTTCGTTCGGGTTATTCGGATTGAATTCCAGCGTTGCGAGAACACTGCCTTCCAGTTTGGTTGAGAAAGTATCACCACCATCGTTGGAAATCATCAGTCCGCCATAAACACCTTCGCTTCCATTTCCGTTGGCAATGTAGATTTTATTTTTATCAGTTGGGCTGAAGGCGACATAGCTTGTGATAATATTATGGTTATCATCCACCGAATAGTAGACTTCTTTCCAGTTTTGTCCACCGTCATTGGTTGTATAAACACGGTTGGCTGTTCCTAATCCAAACGGAAACTGAGAACTAACGATCAGGTTGTCTTTATCATCGCCAAAGAAATTATAAGCCGAAACAAAAGCACCTTCTGAATAATTTGGCATCGAGAAGGTTTTTGTAATCGTTTTGGTAGCTATGTCAAAAATGTGAACTTCACCAACTCCGTTTTTCAACGTGGAAAATGTCAGGAACGTGCCATTTTTGCTAATATTCAGTTTGGTAACATTTCCGATTTCCGTTGGAATCGAATAAAATACTTCCCAGGAAACCCCATTGTTCTTGGAAACCAAAATATGGTTGGTAATAGTTGTTGCATAAATGGTGTTTTGCTCGCTGGTGCTGTAAGTTACCTCAAAGATTCTCCCGAATTCATTCTTGCCCAAAATCTGAGACTGGGCATTCATTCTATTGGTTAATAACGCAAATAGGATTCCCGCAAAAAAAGTAATTTTCTTCATATATCTAATTTTATAACCAAATGTTGTGATAAAAATTAGCAACGCAAAAAAACTTAACGGAATTAATAGGACGGTATTTCAGAAATAAAGTGACATTTTTGTTAAATGCTTGTAATATAGGTATATAAGTCTAAGGTTTCGTCGTGTCCCATTTTCTTTACAATCCGCTCTTTTCTTTTGCGACAAGCCTCTGGAGTGATGTTGAAAATGGTCGAAATCTCTTTTACTGACAGATTCATATAGACATATGAAAGGAATCTTACATCGTTTGAATTAAGGTCAGGATGAAGCTGTTTCAATCTGGCAATAAAACCTTGATTGACTTCTTCGAAATGAACCAGAAAACTTTCTTCTTCGTGTGTTTGTTTTTGAAGAATTTTGAATTGTTTGATGATACTGCTGATGTCCACATTGTTCAGATCGTCCGATTCTCTGGAAAGTGTGTTGATGAGGTCATCTATAAGTTCTATTTTTGTGGAAAGCTGTAAAGCCTTGGTTGTCAGTTTCCTATTTTTGGCCTCGATTTCGTTTTTGTATTTTTCTTCTTCCAATAAAGCCGAAACCTCTTTTTCTTTTAATTGATTCTCAAGGATTTCCTTATTCTTTTTTTCTTTTTCGAGTTCAAGCTTAGCGATTTCTGCGTTATTTTGTTCGATGATTTTCTGCTGCTTGTTTTTGACAATGCTGTTTCTCAACGCCCAAAAAATTATTAGAGCAATGAAAATAGCTAGCAAAATTCCCTTGATGAAAAAAGAACGCTGAGTCGTCAGTTTTCCTTTACTTTCTGCCAAATCTTTCTGTGAATTATGAAGCTCAAATTTGATTTTACTGTTCTCGAAAAGCTGTCCGTTTTTGATTCTATTCACCGAATCTTTCACAGCCATTATCGAATCTTTGTAAGAAACTGCGCGCTCGATGTCATTGGTTTTTTGATAAAGTTTGCTGAATCTTCCGAAAAGATTTTCTTTGAAATCAAAATTGAGATTGTTTTTCTCGGCCAATTTCAAAAATTGAAACGCTTTCTGAAGGTCATTTTTTTGCTCAGCAATCGTAGAAAGATTATAGTAAATCTGCGTTTTATGCTCGGCATATTCCACACCATTCAGCTTCGGAAGCAACTCATTGGCCATTTTTTCCGCTTCATCATATTGTTTAAGATTCACCAATGTTTCCATATACGTCGACTTTGCCAGCAGATAATATGGAGAACTTGCGGTGAGTTTCAGCGCTTCATCAATGTATTTTTTCGCTGTTTTGTAATCTCCTTTTTCATTATAAACGATAGTCAGATTAATGGCATATAAACCTTTGGAAGTGTTGTTGTTAACCTTTCCTGCAAGTTCATAAGCTTTGGAAAAATAATCTTTGGCTTTATCTATTTTATTGTCTCGGGAATAGAGAATGGCGATATTGTTCAGCACCGTCATTTCCGACTTTTCATCGAGATGAGCCACGGCAATTTTGTAAGCATCAAGATAATTATTCAACGCTTCGCCGTAATCCAGCATCATATAATAATTGGCGCCGATGTTGTTGACAGCCAGGAATTCTTCCCGATACCAACGGTTGTCCTGGGCAATTTTTTTGGTTTTGCTAAGAATTTGCAGTGACTTTACAAATTCCTTTTTGTTCATTGCTTCTACGCCTTCAATAATCATTTTTTCGCAATCCTTTGGCGTGATTGCAAATGCTTGAAAAGGCAGAAACAAAAGGAAAAAAATATAAATTAAACTTTTATAAAAAGTATGTGGAATCATTTAAAATTTCGGATAAAATCTAAGTAAAGATATAAAGATTTTGGATTATTTTTTTGAATTATTAAAATATAAAACACAAAGGCAAAAGAGCTATTTCATTATAATTGTTTTTAATGCACAAAGAAAGTCGGAGATGTTTGAAAACATAGTGCTTAAAAACACAGTACATTCAAAAATAAAATCTATGTGCCCTTGTTTAACTCGTTATTAAATGATTTTTTTAATCAATTATCCTCACAAAAACGTAAATTTGTAAAACTTTTCTCCGATGTACAAAAGCCTAATTCGTCCTATTCTTTTCAAATTCGACCCCGAAGAAATTCATCATTTTACTTTTTCTATTCTGAAGAATTTCGGATTTCTTGCCAAATTATTTTTACCAAAACCAATCGAAGATCAACGTCTGGAACGAGAAGTTTTTGGATTGAAATTTAAAAATCCGGTTGGCCTCGCCGCAGGTTTTGATAAAGACGCTAAACTCTTCAAAGAGTTGTCTGACCTAGGATTCGGGTTCATAGAAATTGGAACTTTGACACCGAAACCACAACCAGGAAATGATAAAAAACGATTATTCAGACTGAAGGAAGATTCTGCAATCATTAACAGAATGGGCTTCAATAATGGCGGTGTTGATGAAGCCATTGAACGTCTGAAAAAAAATAAAAATGTTCTGATTGGCGGAAACATCGGAAAAAATAAAATGACGCTAAACGAAGAAGCAGTTAATGATTACAAAATCTGTTTCGAAAAATTATTTCCTTACGTTGATTATTTCGTGGTTAATGTCAGTTCGCCAAATACGCCCAATCTCCGTGAACTTCAGGACAAAAAGCCTTTGACAGAATTATTATCAACGCTTCAAAACCTCAATCTTAAAAAGCCAAAACAAAAACCAATTCTGCTGAAAATTGCTCCGGATTTGACAGATGAACAGCTTTTGGATATTATCGATATCGTTAAAGAAACACAAATTGCTGGCGTTATTGCTACAAACACAACTTTGTCAAGAGAAAATTTAGTTTCAGAAAATAAATCAGAAATGGGCGGATTGTCCGGAAAACCATTAACAAAACGTTCTACAGAAGTCATCAGATTTTTATCGGAAAAAAGTGGAAAAGCCTTCCCAATTATTGGCGTTGGCGGAATTCACACAGCACAGGATGCTTTAGAAAAACTAGAAGCTGGTGCAAGTCTCGTGCAGCTTTACACAGGCTTTATCTACGAAGGACCGGAATTGATTAATGAAATTAATAAAGCAATTCTAAAGGGAAAATAATTCTCATTGTTTTTCAAAAAATGATGTAATAAAACAGAGTCGATGATTGTTTTAAATGATAAGTAAACATTTAAAAAACTAATTAGCAATGAAAAACATTTTATTGGTTTTAATCCTCATCTCAACGACTTTTTCTGCCCAGCAGAATCTTAAGATTAATGGAAAAATCATTAATTCTGACAAAGAGATAAATGCTCTCCCAATTGTTGTTTATCTTATGGGTGATGACAATCAATTAATTAAATCTACAATCGCTCAGGATTCGAAGTTCGAATTTGACCAATTGAAGTCAGGAAATTACCATCTTCAGTTGTCATCAGATGAAACCATTCAGAATGAAAATCCATTTTATTTGGAAAAAAACCTGGAGCTTTCTATTGCTTTTCAACCTAAAAGCCAAAAAATCGAGGAAGTAAAACTCACGGCAAAGAAAAATAATTTCAAGGTAGAAAAAGGAAATATCACTTTGGATGTTGTGAATTCTGCTTTGAACAAATTGCCGACATCAACAGACTTATTATCAAAATTGCCTTTTGTGCAGGTGGATGCTAATGGTGAAGGTTTGTCTTTCGTCGGAAAAGGAACGCCGTTGCTTTATGTAGACAACCAAAGAGTAGATTTTTCTACATTATCTGCTATTGCTGTGGATGATATCAAGTCGGTGGAAATCATCAGAAATCCGTCTGTGAAATTTGAAGCTGAAGGAAAAGCAGTTGTCAAAATTAATCTGAAAAAGAGCAGAAAAGATGGTTCGCAATTGAGTGTTTCGGAAACGGCAACTTTTCAAAAACGATTCAGTAATTATCTTTCAGCCAATTTTCAACAAAAGAAAAATAAAACCGAGTGGAAACTGAATGCGGCTTACAACCAAATCAACCATTGGGAAAGCAACGGTTTTGATTATTCGGTTCCGAGTAAAAATATTGCTTCCAATTACGTTATTAAATCCATCACGAAACGTCCGCAAACGATTTTTGGAGCGAGTCTTTATCAGGAACTGAACGATGAAGGCGATTATGTAACATTGTCGGTTAATAGTAATCTCAGACCAGATAAAGGTGATAATAGTACCGACACATTCTACTCAGAAAATGATAATTCTGCCTTTATTAAAACGCTTAATCATCAAGACAGCCAACGGGCAACCGTCAATTCTATTTTTAATTATAAAAAGAAAATAACAGATTGGGATGCTGAGATTTTGGCTGGATTTCAGTTCAAAAGAGAGAGCAAAAATGTAGATTATCAATTTTTCAATGATACCAATAATTCAGGTTACGAGTTCAATCAATTTCGTGTTCAGCGATATTCTGGAAATGTTTATTCCGGAAGAGTGGATATTGAAAAAAAATTGAGCGACAATTATAGTTTGGAATTGGGAGGAAGTTACACGAAAGCCGAAACTAAAAACGATAATAAAACAACTTATAAGAATAATCAAAATCCGGAATTCTATCTGTATGATTTCAAGGAAGCCAATCTTGCAGGTTATATCAACCTCGCTGTGAGTGCTAACAAATGGAATATCAATGGCGGTTTGAGAACGGAATCAACCAATGCGGAAGGTTTTAATAAAATTGAAAATCAAACTAAAATCAAAAGAGACTATTTTGATTGGTTTCCTAATGCAGAAATTAGTTTCAAACAAAATGACAATTATGACTATACTCTGAGCTTCAGAAAAAGTATTTCCCGCCCCAATTACGCAGATTTATCTTCCGGCGGTTTGTACGGAAGTCCGTATGTTGAGTATCAAGGTAATCCGGACTTGGTTCCGACTTATACCAACACAATTTCCTTTTCTACGAATCTGAAAAAAGTGTCCGTTAATGCTTCTGCTTACAAGAGCAAAAATCCTTTGGGTTACACATTGGTTTATGATGAGGCTAAAAATATTTCAAAATTCACAGCCGTTAATTTTGATAAAGAAATGGGCGTTTCTTTGGGTATTGATTCTCTATTTCAAGGAAAAAAATGGACGTCTCAGAATAGTCTTTCCGTTAATTATGATAAAATCGAAGATTCTTTAGCCGTCCTGAAAAAATCAACACCTTATGTTTATTTTTCTACCAATAACACGGTTAATGTCTGGAAATATTTGTCAGTTCTGTTGGATGGTTCGTACATCACAAAACGTGTGGAAGGTTTGTATGAAAACAATGCAATGTGCCTGGTCAATCTTGGGATGACATCTTCTATTTCCGATTTTGATTTTACGGTTCGCTACAATGATGTTTTCAATCAGATGAATTATATCCAGAAAATGTCCTACAGCAAAATCAATTCTACTGGCACCTTTTTTGGAAATACACCAACAGTATCTTTTTCGGCCAGGTATAATTTTGGTAAATTGAAAAAGTCCAATTACAAAGAAAATGCGGTCAACGAGACTTCGAACAGGTTATAATCAATGAATTATGGAATTAGTTACACTCAAGATTTTCAATACAGAAATCGAAGCAGAAATGCTCAAAATTTTCCTGGAAACCAATGATATTGAAACTTATGTTTTCGGCAATATTTTAGCAAATACTTACAATTTGTTCAACAATACAAGTGGTGGCGTTCAACTGAAAGTTTCAGAAAATGACTTTGAAAAAGCGAATGAATTGATGACTCAATTTTATAATAAAGAATTATAAATCGATCTCAAATAATAAAAAAATGCAACCATCACGGTTGCATTTCGTATTTCAATTAAAATCTAATTTTTATGATAAAGGTGCTCCAACAGCCAAATCACAACGATGATGAGGTTCGCCGTGCGCTGGATTCAAAGCTGGCTTTGGTCCAAATGATGGCGCAGGCGCGGAAGGAGTTGTAGTAGCAGGCACAGGATTCGGGTTCAAAATAGACGGCGTTGAAGGTTGTGCCACATTTTGTGTCGGTGCGCTGTCAATTGGTGCACCAACAGCAATTTCGCAACGGTGATATGGCTGTCCGTGTTCAGGATTCAAAGCTGGTTTTCCAGATGTAGAAAGGTTGGTGACAGATGATGCAACTTCAGCCGGAGCAGGTGTTGTGACATTTGCTGTACTGTCGATTGCTATAGAATCAACTTTCGGAGCTTCGCTTTCTGCAACACTCTTTTTCGCTTTATCACAAGAATATAACAATGTGACACCAGCTATTAGGATTTTTATTGTTTTCAATGCTTTAATTTTTATTAAAATTAAGATTTTATTTTGAACTTAATACTGCTCTTATAATTTAAAACCACACAGTCACATAGGAAAATTTAAATCTGATTGGTAAGATAAAATTGGACTGATGATTATGTTTATCCATTCAAAACTATGTGTCTATGTGGTTGATAAACATTTTAAAACTTAAAATCCACGCCAACGTAGAAATTCTGTTTCATAATTGGTGCGTAAACCATTCCGCCGTCAAAATAATTTCCAAACGGATTAGCTGCGTCAAGAATCGCCACTTTCTGCTGATATCCGGTCAAATTCTCTCCACCCAAATAAACTCTGATTTTCTCCGAGAAATTTCTGGAAATCTGAGCATTCAAAGTAGCATAACTTGGCGAATAATCTCCAATTTGAAATTCTGCCGGATTTGATTTTGTATTCGGAAGTCTTTGTTTTCCGACTAAATTTAAAGTCGTGTCAAAGCTCCAAAATCTGCCTTTCTCCGTTTTATTGGTTGAATAAGCCAAGTTCGCAAATCCACGATGTTTAGCCATGAAAGGGACTTTTTTTAATCCGCTCAAATAATCCAAAGCAACATCATAATATTTGTAAGCCACTCTGAACTCCAGGTTTTTCACAGGCTGGAAATCCCATTGCGTTTGAAAACTGTTCGCAAAAGATTTTCCTTCAAGATTATAGAACAAAATTTTCTGTGCAGATTCATCCAAATCTGTCACAACCTGATTTTGGAAATCCGTTCTGAAAAAATCAGCCAAAACCGTGGATTTTCTTCCAAATAATTTGAATTCTTGTTGTAAACTTACGCCGTAATTCCAAGCAATTTCCGGCTTCAAACCATAGATTTCGCCGCCATTATTGATGATTTGGATTTGTCGGTTGGATGCAAAATAAGACTGGCTTTCTGCAAAGATATTCGCAGTTCTGAAGCCTCTTCCAGCCGAAATTCTGAAAATCGTTTTTGGCGTCAAATCATATTTGAAATTCATTCTTGGTGTAAACTGCGTTCCTGCAAGATTGTGGAAATCAACACGAGCGCCTGTTACCAAAGTGAATTTTTCGCCTGTCAAAGTATATTCTGCAAACAACCCAGGAACGGTTTCTGTTCTTTTGTAATTGTCCAAAAGATAATCTTCATCGTATTTGTCATAAAGAAAACTTGCACCAACTTTATACTTGTTGTTAGTATTTCCGATGATACTTTCGAAAATCAAGTTGGAATAATAAGAAGTCTCTTTCCCAAAATAATTTCTCAATCCGAAAAAGCTATCTTGCTGATGATAAGTCAATTGATTCATCCAACCCAAACTTTGGTAAGGTTTCCCTTTGAAAACATAACCGGTTTTGTTCCACAACTGAAATCTCGAAATATCAATCCCAACACCATAAAGCGATTGATCTTTTTGTGGAATTCTTTTGTTAAATCCGATTTGTCCTGCTGTTCTCTCATCTTTCAGATAATTAATTCCGAAATGTGAAGCGAATCCAGAGTTTTCCAAATCATTGTAATTCAGTAAATAAGCTACATTTAGCTGGCTTCCTTTTGGTCGGTCAAGAAAACCGTCATCATTCATATCTGTATCACCAAAAGTTCCGTTGCCGTGCAACAAAACACTTTGAGTCCATTTGCCGGAAATTGGAGAAGTATGAGTTACATTCGCTTCAACACGACCGTTGTTATCGGAAAACAAATTGATTTCTGTTTCCGATTTTTTATCATCGTCGTGAGACTTCAAAAGTTCGGTATTGATTTGACCCGTAATACTTTCGTAGCCATTCACAACTGTACTTCCGCCTTTTGTTAATTGAATTCCGCCAATCCATTTTCCGGGAATGAAATTCAGTCCATAAGGCGAAGCCAAACCACGGATTTCCGGTAATTGTTCCTTGGTCAAAAGAGTATATTTCTGATCCAATCCGAGCATTTTCAATTGCTTGGTTCCTGTAACCGCATTGCTGAATGACACATCAACAGTTGCGTTGGTTTCGAAACTTTCGGAAAGGTTGCAGCAAGCGGCTTTCAGCAATTCTTTGGAACTGATATTGAAAATCAATCCCGCTTCTTTTTTGCTGATAGCTGTTGCTTCTTTTTCTCTCGTCAGTTTTACACCTTCAATCTGATTGGTTTTTTTATCGGAATCTGAGTCGTGGTCAGCATTTTCATTCGGAGCTTTGAAATCAGAACCTCTTGTGTACAGGCAGCAAGAAGGCAGATTTTTATAGGCATCTTCAGGCGCTTTATATTTCTCGTTATCGTGACCAACTTCAGCGATTTGTTTCAGGATATCATCACATTTGACTTTCGATTCGTCAAGCGTCATCGTCAAAGTTTGATTATCGGCGGTCCAATTGGCTGTCTGCGCGCCGGCTTTCAAAGCTGCTTTTTCTATTCTGGCCTTGCACATATTGCAATTTCCTTTTACCAAAAACTGTTCTGTAACGGTTTGTGCAAAAGAGAATACTGAACAAACGAGCAGCACAGAAAACATAAGTTTTCTACTTAAATAATTCATCGTCAAAAAATTTAAATTAATTACTTAAGCTCGCAGACTTGTTTTTTATCAGCATTTTTCGCCAACTTTTTGCTGTTGTCAGGACGGTCGTACTGGCAGCAAGCATCCAAATCGTCATAAGATTTGTCAGAAGCACGGAACATCTCGTTGTCGTGACCCACTTCCGCAACGTTTTTTAAAACCGTTTTTTTGTCAGTTTTAGATGCGTCATAACTTACGGTCAGGACTTTTTTGTTCATACTCCAAACCGCTGACTTTACGTTTTTGTCAGATTTAGCAGCCGTTTCGATGCGTTCTTTGCACATTCCGCAGTTGCCTTCTACTTTAGCTTTGAAGGATTTGGTTTGAGCAGAAAAATTGGAGAATAGAAATATGGAAAGGAATAAAATTCCTGATTTTATGATTGTATTCATTTTGATTAATTTTAATTTGATTGAATTAAGATTTTTAAATAAACCTTTGAATTTATATTCTCGCAGATTTTAAGAATTTAGCAGATTAATTGTGGAAAAATCTGCAAGATTTGCTTAATCAGCGAGAGATTACTAATTAAAATTAACCAAGTTTAGGCGGTTGCCAGATGTTGAACGTTCGCGCAAGAGGCGATTGTGAATAGTAAGAAAATTGATTGTTGATGGTGAAAATCGGTGTTTTCAATTTGTTATCAAAATTATTCAGAACAACCGAAAAAACGAATCCCGAACTGCAGGTTTTGCAAGTGGTGCAATTGTCTTTGCAGTCTTTTTCTTTCTTGGAATCGTGATGACAGGAATCTGATTTTTTCTCTTCTTTTTTGCAACAGTCTGAGTTTTCTTTCTGAGCCTCACAGCAAGAAGTTTGAGCCAACTGAACATTAAAATTCTGCTTCGGAAATACAAAAATTCCCAAACAGAAAATCATTAATATCAATTGAAACTTTCTCAACATCGTCTTGCAAAATTATGAAATGTAAAATAAATGAACCACAAAAGGCACAAAGATTTTCACAAAGCACACAATTATCATTTGACGAAGTCAAATCTTTGTGACCTTAAAAATATTCGAATATCAAAAAAACCTTGTGACCTTTGTGTTAAAAAATTAGTAAATCTTTTGTGTCTTTTGTGGTTCAAAAAACTATTTCTCAGTTTTTACAATATTTTTCTTCTTCTCAAAAAATAGAATACCAAACCTCCAATAAAAACAATCGGCCAAATAGAAATAAGAAAAACAAATAATTGCTGAATCAAATAAAATCCTTCCACAAAAGCATTTTTCACATCGTACAAGAAATTGTATTTGTATTCATTATCAATATTTTTGTTGTTGATGATAGGAATTTTCGCAACACTCGTTTTTGGTTCTTTGATGAAAATATCAACAGTGGAAAATTCTAGATTATCGGCAAGAATTTCGTCAGAATATTTTTGTAGATTCGCTTCGGACATATTGTTGTCGTCCAGTTTGACTTTGTCTTTTCCGGCTTTCAGTTGAGAAATATTGGATTGAGTTTTAGCCTGTCTTTCGGATTCCATTTTTGCCGATCGGATTCCGGCAGAAACATCTTCAGCAGAAATAATTCTGGAATTAAGGAATACTTTCTTATCATTAATGAAATCCAAAAATTCACCTAATTTCTGGGTCGGAACTCTAACTTGCATCCTGTTTTGGTTTTGGAATTTCCGAATCAACATCGCCGACTGATCCGACGTATTGTAAGTATCTTCGGACAAAGTCTGCGCTTCCATTCTACTTTTAGTCACAAATCCGCCAAGCGATTGCAGCTGCTTCTCAATCGAGATGGTCGCATCATAAACATCCTTCACTTCCATATCCACTTCTGCGGTTTTCACAAATTGTTTGCCTTCGACAACTTGAGTTGCCCCCATAGAAACGCCGTCAGAAACAACTCCAGAACTATCTGCTGTTGCATAAGCGGATTCTGTATATTCTCCTTTTTTGCATCCAATTAAAAGTAATGCCACTAAGCTGATTGATAAGATTTTCGTTTTCATTTTGAATATATTTTATTTGTTTTTAATCTTAAAATGGAATCGCAAACGGTTTCATAATAGATTATTTTGAGATTAATATTTTTATATGGGCAGCTATTTCCGCGCTCCGTTCCCGCTATTTTTGTCCAGGCTTTTGCCAAGCAAAAAAATGAGCTCCACTCAGCTCGGGCTGCAATCGTATGACGTTCCAAAAGATTGGTTAAGAGCTTCTTTTATTTTTTGTCTGACTCAAAATTGATAATTAAGATGAAAGCTATTCTGCAAATCAATCCGAAACTATTTGTAAAGAGAGTCGAGGTTTTAACGCGCTGATTTTTAATTTTTTGTAAAATAGATTTTCAGGAAAAATGATGATGAGAAGATATTTGTAAAAGTGTTTTAGGAATATTCTTTGCATTCTACAAGAAAACAGAAATCTATGAACAGCACTATTTCCAAAATCAAAGGAATTTTCAATCTCCTAAAACATATCGATATAGACCAAATCTCCAAAATTTCACAAAAAGTTGACCTTCCAAAACTGATGGATCAATTCTCAAGATTAGATGAGAATCAAATCAAAGGTTTAACAAAAATGTTAGATTCTTCAGGAAAGAAAAAAGAATTGCCACCGATTAATGGCGATTTTTATGAATTGCATATGAAACTCACGGATGAGCAAAGAGCAATTCAGTTACAGGTTCGTGAGTTTATGGAAAAAGAAGCCAAACCTTTAGTCAACAGATATTGGCTGACAGATGATTTCCCACACGAACTGATTCCCAAATTCAAAAAACTGAATCTTTGCGGAGTGACTTACGAAGGTTACGGCTGCCCGAATTTACCATTCCTGATGGAAGGCGTTATCGCAATGGAAATTGCTAGAGTTGATGCGTCTTTGGCGACATTTTTTGGTGTTCAGTCTGGATTATCAATGGGTTCTATTTATATGTGCGGTTCGGAGGAACAAAAGCAGAAATATCTTCCGGGAATGCAACAGTTTGATTTGATTGGCGCATTTGGATTGACTGAGCCGGAAGTTGGTTCAGGCGCAGCTGGTGGACTAACGACAACCTGCAAAAAAGTAGATGGCGGCTGGATTCTGAATGGACAAAAAAAATGGATTGGAAATGCCACTTTTGCTGATGTGACTGTTATTTGGGCGAGAGATTTAGATGATAATCAGGTCAAAGGTTTCATTGTTGAAAAGGGAACAGAAGGTTTTTCGGTTGAAAAAATCAAAGGAAAAATGGCACTCCGAATTGTGCAAAACGGACTCATCACAATGAAAGATTGTTTCGTCGCCGATTCCCAGAAAATGGAACACGCCAACAGTTTCAAAGACACAGCAAAAGTCCTTCAAATGACAAGAGCTGGTGTTGCGTGGATGGCGACGGGCTGTGCACGAGGTGCTTACGAAAGCGCTTTGGATTACACCAGAAAACGGAAACAATTCGGAAAACCGATTGCTTCGTTTCAATTAGTTCAGGGACATTTGGTAGAAATGTTATCCAATTTAACTGCCATGCAAACCTTAGTTTTCAGATTGTCAGAGATGCAGGATGCCAGTATTTTGAAAGACGAACACGCATCTTTAGCAAAAGTATTTTGTAGTCTCAGAACGCGTGATGTTGTGGCGCAAGCAAGGGAAGTTATGGGCGGAAACGGAATTCTTTTGGAACACGATGTTGCCCGTTTTGTTGCCGATGCAGAAGCAATTTATTCTTACGAAGGAACCAAAGAAATCAACTCGTTGATCGTCGGTCGATCGATTACGGGAATGAGTTCCTTTGTTTAACTATCTTATGATAACAGAATCTAATATCAGATTTAGTAAATTTACATCAATGAAAAAATTATTTTTTTTTATATTAATCAATTCATTTCTGCTCCAATGTGCGCAGAAAAAAGTTGATTTAACTAAACCTCAACAACAAACTAAAATGGAAGATAATACACACACCAATAACCCTTACTATTCAAGGACGGATAAAACTAAACTGAATGTTTCCAACGAAGAATGGAAAAAAATCCTTTCGCCAGAAGTTTATGCCATCGCAAGAGAAGCCAATACGGAATATCCATTCACCGGAAAGTACAACGATTTTGATGAAGTTGGAGAATATTACTGTGCCGTTTGCGGTAATCATTTGTTCCGTTCAAGTTCCAAATTTGCGAGTACTTGCGGTTGGCCAAGTTTCTTTGAAGCAGACAAAGACGGTGTTATTTACAAGCGAGATTCATCTCACGGAATGGAACGTATAGAGGTTCTTTGTAAACGCTGCGAATCGCACTTGGGGCACGTTTTCAATGACGGCCCGCCTCCAACAGGCACCAGATATTGTATGAATTCTGTTAGTCTGGATTTCCAGAGAGATAATAAATAAATCAATCCCGAATTATTCGGGATTTTTCTTTGATATAACTTAAATTTGTAAGACTAAATCTAAAGTAAAATTGAAAACAATATTCATAACCGGCGCAACTTCCGGAATCGGAAAAGCGACTGCGATTCTATTAGCAGAACAAAAAAATAGACTGATTCTTTGTGGAAGAAATAAAACTATTCTCGAAGAGTTAAAATCAGAATTATCAAAAGAAACTGAAGTTTTCACTTTAAGTTTTGATGTCCGAAATTCTGATGAGGTTTTTTCTGCCATTAATTCACTTCCTGAAAATTGGAAAAACATTGATGTTTTGATTAACAACGCCGGCAATGCCCACGGATTAGACCCGATTTCTGATGGAAATATTGATGATTGGAATGCAATGATGGACGGCAACGTGAAAGGTTTATTGTATGTTTCTCAACCGATTATCAAATTGATGAAAGAAAAAAGAAACGGACAAATCATCAATATCAGCTCCGTTGCTGCGAGACAAACTTATGCTAATGGAGTCGTTTATTGTGCTTCCAAAAAAGCTGTCGACGTCATCTCTGAAGGAATGAGAATTGAGTTGACAGAGTTCGGAATCCGTGTTACGAATATCCAACCGGGAGCTGTGGAAACTGATTTTTCTAAAGTGAGATTCAAAGGGGATGATGAAAGAGCTGCGACAGTTTACGCGGGTTATGAACCTTTGGTTGCAGAAGATATTGCGGATGCGATTGCTTATTGCATCAATGTTCCGGAAAGAATTTCGGTTTCTGATATGACGATTTATCCAAAAGCGCAGGCGGAACCAAGAACAATTTATAGAAATATCTGATGATTAAGTTTTTATCATCGGTGTTTTTCGTCTGTTTTATTTTTGGATTTTCTCAGACGTATTCCAAGAATGAAAAAGCTTTGTTAAGTCAAATTTCAACGTTGGATTCTTTGATGGAAAATAATGATTCTAAGATTTTGGAATTGTTTTCTGACGATGTTTCTTTTGGACATTCCAATGGCTGGATTCAGAATAAAGATGATTTCAAAACAGATTTCGAATCCGGAAAAGTAAAATATCAATCTGTCAAACAAACCGAATTGAAGGAATTCAAAATCAAAAACAAATTTGCCAATATCCGAAGAATCATTTCTGTCAAAGGACTTTACAAGAACGATGAATTCCAAATGAAATTATCTGTCCTTGAATTCTGGATTCGACAAAAAGGAATCTGGAAATTGTGGAGCCGGCAAAGTGTGAGTTTGAAATAATTCTTCCTTAATCCTTACATTTGCAGAATGAAAATCCTTCACATAGAAACCTCGTCCAAAAACTGTTCTGTTGCCATTTCTGATGGCGAAAATTTACTTTGCCTTTGCGAGGAAGTTTCCGATAATTATAAACAGTCCGAAAGTCTTCACAGCTTTGTTGAATGGGCTTTGGAAGGCGCAGAAATTTCTTTGAAAGATTTGGATGCTATTTCTTTGGGAAAAGGTCCTGGTTCTTATACAGGTCTTAGAATTGGTGCCGCTTCTGCAAAAGGTTTTTGTTACGGACTTAAATTGCCTTTGATTGCCGTTAATTCTTTGGATTCTATGGTTGAAGAATTTGTGAATCAAGGGTTTGAATTAATTATTCCTTTGATTGACGCCAGAAGAATGGAAGTTTACACCGCTTATTTTGACGGGCAATCTGGCGAAATGATTTCTGAAACTGAAGCAAAAATCCTCGATGAAAATTCTTTTTCAGAATTAGTGGACAAGAAAATTCTTTTCATTGGAGATGGCGCAAAAAAAGCACAGGAAATTCTCAATCTTACGAATGCAGAATTCAAACATGATATTTATCCATCAGCAAAAGGATTGATTAAAAAATCTGTGGATAAATTCAATCAAAAAGATTTTGAAAATGTTGCTTATTTTGAACCTTTTTATCTGAAAGATTTTCAGGGAATCAAGAAAGCTGACCGCATAAAAAAATCCTGATTTAATCAGGATTTTGAATTTATTTTTTAGAAATTTTATAAAGTTTTCCACTATCTGTAATTCCATAGAGATTACCATCCATCCCGTTCAAAACATCTCGGAATCTTTCTTTTTGATCAATAAGCAATCGTTCTTCGCCAACCACTTTGTTGTCTTTAATCACGATTCTGTTAATATGTTCGCCGCTTAGACATCCTATAAAAAGATTATTTTTCCATTCCTCGATATTTCCTGTATAAAATGTTACACCACTTGGTGAAACCACAGGATCCCAATAGTAAACTGGTTGTTCTGTTCCGGCTTTCTGTGTTGTTCCATTATTGATTTTTTCTCCGGAATATTCAATTCCGTAAGTCACATCGCCCCAACCGTAATTTTTTCCAGCTTGAATCAGATTAATTTCGTCACCACCTCTTGGTCCCATCTCGATATCCCATAGCTGACCTTTTTCGTCCAAAGCCAAACCTTGCGGACTACGGATTCCGTAGGCAAAGATTTCAGGTTTGTAACCATCTTTTCCTATAAATGGATTTCCCGGAGCGGGTTTTCCGTCTTTGGTAATTTTTAGGATTTTACCAAGATAATTATCTGTTTTCTGAGCGTAAACTCTTGTTTGTTTATCTGATCTTTCGCCTGTGCTGACGAACAGATTTCCGTCTTTGTCAAAAACCAATCGGCTACCGTAGTGTTTATCGCCATCGTAAGTTGGTGTTGCCCGGAAAATCACTTTGACGTCAGAAATTGTTTTAAGATCAGAAGATAATCTACCTTTTCCGACAGCGGTATGATTTCCGCCTTCATAAGGTTCAGAAAAACTGAAATAGATGATATTATTGGTTTTAAAATCTGGATCCAAGGCCACGTCTAACATTCCGCCTTGTCCTTTAGCATCTACTTTTGGAAAGCCATCGATTTTCGAAACTTGTTTACCATCTGCAGAAACAACATTCATAAATCCAGTTTTCTCGGTAATCAAAAATCTGCCGTCAGGTAGATTGATAATTCCCCAAGGTTTTCCCAGAGAAGTATTCAAAACTTCAACATTGTAAGGTATTGTAGTTTTTACAGGTGTTATTCTTGTTTGTCTTGCAAATGCAGGTTTGTAATTCGTATTCGCTTTTTCCTCTATAGCAGAGACTTTGCTGGGTTTTCCTTTGCTTTGGCACGAATAAAATGCACCGATTAATGAAAGGAAAAAAGGGAGTGTGGATTTTAACATAATATTTATTTTCTGTTTGGAATGGAAAAATAATGCCAGTAAAATTTGTTAGTTTAAATTTTAATTCTACATTTGTAGAATAAATTTTATATTTGTAGAATGAAAGAACAAAAATTGACAGATACAGAAATTGTTTTGATGGAGATTCTTTGGCAAAAAGAAAAGGTTTTTATGAAAGATATTTTGGAAGAATATGCGGAACCAAAACCTGCTGCAACAACCATTGCAACTCTTCTCAAAAGAATGCAGAACAAAGATTTGATAGGCTACAAAACTTATGGAAACTCGAGAGAATATTTTCCAAAAGTGAAAAAAGAAGATTATTTCCAGGAAGAAATGTCTTCTATGATTGACCGTTTTTTTAATAATTCTGTAAGCCAGTTTGCATCATTTTTCACATCAAATGCAAAACTGTCCCAGAAACAATTGAAAGAACTTCGAGACATTATTGACAAAGAAATAACAGACTAAAATGTTAACTATTATTTTCAAAATAATCCTTTGTTCCTCGTTACTGATAGGGATTTATTATTTGTTTTTGCAAAGGGAGAAAATGTTCCGCTTCAACAGGTTTTATCTTTTGTTGGCTTTGGTGTTTTCTTATGTAATTCCGTTTGTGAAGATCAACCTTCCTGCTGTTTCTCAACAGAAGAAAGAATTGATTTTTGACGAAATCCAAACACAGCAATTGATTCAGACTACAACTCAAGCAACTGATTTTAATTGGATGAATTTGATTGTTTCAATTTGTATTTTAATATCAATTGGTTTGATTATCAGAATTATAATTTCAATTAGGAAAATTATTAATCTTAAAGGAGAAGAGATTAATTATCAGAATCAGAAAGTAAAATTAGTGGAGAAAAATTTGCCTCCATTCAGTTTTTGGAACAAAATCTATTTGAACAAAAGTTACTTCGAAAATCAACAAATCGATAACAGAATTTTCCAGCACGAGAAAACACATATTGTTCAGAAACATTCTTTAGATATTCTGTTTCTTGAGATTTTGAAAGTCATTTCCTGGTTCAATCCGGCTTTATATTTTTATAAAAAGGCAATGACAGATAACCACGAGTTTTTGGCGGATGAAAGTATTATATTACAAAAAAATAATGTGAAAGATTATCAGACATTGATTCTTTCAGAAATTCTCCAAATACAAAATCTAAAACTGACACACCAATTCAATTACAATAACACCAAAAAACGATTTATTATGATGACAATTAAAAAGTCAAAATTCGAAAACACAAAAAAAATAATCGCGGTTTCGGCTTTTGCAGGATTGAGCCTTTTGTTTGTTCAGAAAGTTTATGCTTCGGAAGTTAAGGGTGAAAATCAACTTAATATGCCCGAATTATCAGTTGAAAGTTCTATAAAATCTGATACGATTCCGCAGAAGACTGAAGGAAAAAATAATGTCAAACTTAAGAATTCAAAAAAAGTAAAGACACCACCAGCTCCTAAGGAATTCAAAGAAAACGAATTGCCAATTCCACCTCCGCCGCCTCCAGCTAGTAATATTACAGCAGCTCAATATCCGGAAGGCATTAATTCGCTTCGCAAGAATTTTTCTAATATTTTTGATTCCTCAGGATTTGTAAAAGAGAAAACAACTGTTAGAACCAATGTCTATATTTCTATTGATGAAAATGGGAAAACCACAGATGTTAAAGCTGATGGACCTAATCCCAAATTCAATGCGGAAGCAGTACGAGCAATGAAACAAGCAACAGAAAACGTAACTTGGAAACCTGCAACAGAAAACGAAAAGCCTGCCGCTACAGTTTTTCAACTTCCTATTACTATGAATTTTCAATAGAATATTTTTATCATACAGATCAAACGTTTCGCATTCCGAAACGTTTTTTTATTTCGTATTTTTGTTCAATGCAATTCAAACTTCAATCAGAATATCAACCTACCGGAGACCAGCCTCAAGCGATTGAGAAACTGGTAGAAGGTATCAATATTGGTGAAAAATATCAGACTCTTCTTGGTGTAACAGGTTCCGGGAAAACATTTACTGTTGCCAATGTGGTTGCCAATGTTCAGCGTCCAACAATTGTGATGGCGCATAACAAAACTTTGGCGGCACAGCTTTTTATGGAATTCAAAGAGTTTTTTCCGGATAATGCGGTGGAATATTTTGTTAGTTACTACGATTATTATCAGCCGGAAGCATTCATTGCATCAACCAATACTTATATTGAGAAAGACTTGAGCATCAATGAAGAAGTGGAAAAACTGAGACTTTCGGCCATTGCAAGTTTACTTTCCGGGCGACGAGATGTTTTGATTGTAGCTTCGGTTTCCTGTATTTATGGTGTTGGAAATCCGAGTGAATTCCATAAATCCTTGATTACGATTGAGAAAAACGAAAAATTATCCCGGACAAGATTACTTCATCAATTGGTTAGTGCATTGTATTCCAGAGCCCTTAATGAATTTCAGAGAGGTACATTCCGTGTAAAAGGTGATGTGATTGATATTTATCCGGCTTATGCTGATACTGCGATTAGGATTCAGTTTTTTGGAGATGATGTGGAAAAAATTCAAAGTTTTGACCCAGTTTCCGGAAATGTGATTTCGAATTTTGATTTGATTAATATCTATCCGGCTAATCTATTCGTAACGACGCCAGAAACAATGCAAAGTGCTATCAAACAGATTCAGGATGATATGGTAAAGCAGGTAGATTTCTTCCGGGAAATCGAAAAACCATTGGAAGCCAAACGATTGGAAGAACGAACAGAATTGGATTTAGAAATGATTCGCGAATTGGGCTATTGTTCAGGAATTGAGAATTATTCCAGATATATGGATGGTCGTTTGCCGGGCTCCAGACCGTTTTGTCTTTTAGATTATTTTCCGAAAGATTTCCTGATGGTGATTGATGAAAGCCACGTAACGGTTCCTCAGGTTCACGCAATGTACGGCGGTGACCGAAGCCGAAAAGAAGTTTTGGTAGAACACGGATTCCGTTTGCCTGCTGCGATGGATAATCGACCTTTGAAATTTAATGAGTTTGAGGATATGCAGAATCAGGTGATTTATGTTTCAGCAACGCCTGCAGATTATGAATTGGAAAAATCCGGCGGAACTTATATCGAGCAAATTATCCGTCCAACGGGACTTTTGGATCCGATTATTGAAGTTCGTCCAACGATGAATCAGATTGATGATTTAATTGAAGAAATTCACAAAAGAGTAGAGCTGGACGAAAGAGTTCTCGTTACGACATTAACCAAAAAAATGGCGGAAGAACTCACAAAATATTTTACAAAAGTTGGAATCCGAACACGATATATCCATTCTGATGTGGAGACTTTGGAAAGGATTCAAATTATGCAGGATTTGCGTTTAGGATTATTCGATGTATTGGTTGGTGTTAATCTTTTAAGAGAAGGTTTAGACTTACCGGAAGTGTCATTAGTTGCGATTCTAGATGCAGATAAAGAAGGGATGCTGCGTTCTCGTCGTTCAATGATTCAAACAGTTGGTAGAGCAGCTAGAAACCTGAATGGTAGAGCGATAATGTACGCCGATAAAATGACAAAATCTATGCAGGCTACGATTGATGAAACCAATTATCGCCGTGAAAAACAGATGAAATATAATGCTGACAATGGCAAAGTTCCTCAGGCTTTGAATAAGAAAATCAGTGAAAATCTGGTTGGCAGAAGCAAAGATTTCCCGGATGAGAAATATACACACAAAGAAATTTTAAGAGAAGTTGCAGAAACCAAAGCCAGTTATGGAAGTGAGGATATCGAGAAAATCGTGGCTCAAAAGCAGAAAGAAATGGAAGCAGCAGCGAAAAATCTTGACTTCATAAAAGCAGCGAAACTGAGAGATGAGATTGCAGCTCTGAAAGCTTAAAGCTTAGGAAGAAAATATTTGTAAAACTTCAGTATTTTTTTTACCTTACGTTTAAATGCTTTTTTATTAGTAAAATCGACGATCTTTTTTAGGCAAAACTCAGGAGAATTCCCCGATAATCTGGCGTATTCTGCACTAATTATTTTGATGGTTTCAAGATCGTTGGTCAATCTTTCAAAGTTGATTAATCTTTTGTCAATATCGATACTTTCATAAAAATTCATTCTATTCAGATCGACTAAAAAAAACTGAAAATTTTCACCTGTTTTTTTGATCAAAAAATTTCCGGAAGCGTTATCAATAAAAATAATGCCATTTTCGTGCAACTGAAAAATGAGATTGGTATAGGCTTTAATAATTTTATTTCTGTCTATAAAATCATCATTATGAAGAACATCACTTAAAGTAAACACGTCCTCAAGTTGTTCACTCACATAATAGCTGGATGTTACACCAATCCAATCGTGATTTTCTATAAAGGCCACTGGTTTTGGTGTGAAAAAACCTTTATCCAAAAGCATCTGTGCATACTCATAAGAACGTCTTGATTTTGATTTTCGATAGTACTTATAAACGTGACGATTGATGATGTTGTGCTGTTTGAAAGATTTGAAATTGAACTTTAGATCATTAACAATGAAAAATTTAACAACATTCCTATTTCCGTGACCAACGACTGTGCCTTCATTTTTAAAATTCTTTAAAATGTTCAGAATGTCGTTTTTGTATTGAGAATATGCCTCGGAAAGTACAAAGTTCATAGCAGTTTGGTTATAATATTATAAAGACGTTTTGATGAGGTCTATTACTTTATCCAAATCCAAATTATTTGTATTGATAGAGAAACTTTTGTCATTATAAGGTTTGTACATCGTCTCATCTGTCACTTTGAAAAGCCCGATTGTAGGTACATTTACCGAGCTTGCAAGATGCATCACGCCATTATCAGCGGCAATAAAAAGTGCGCAGTTGGCCAAAAAACCACCCATTTCCCGGATATCTGTACTGTAGAAATTCGGAATTTTGAAATTCAATTTCGAAATGTTTTCTACGGGCAAAAGTTCGATGATATTGTAATCTGGAAATGTAGATTTTAATTTGTCGTAGAAAGCTTCCCACCAATCTTCAGAATAAATTTTCGCGCCCGTTGCGTTGGTAAATAAGCAAATAGTTTTTTTGTTGTTCTGTACTATTTTCTGCAGATTTTCTTTTCCGGTTTCCAGTTCTTCTTTATCTAAAATAATTTTGAGCGAAGGAAGTCGAGAAGTGTTTTCTGGATAGCCTAATTCCGTTAAGAATTTTCTGAGATTATAAATTGTCTTCTTGGCGTCGTGATTATAATCGGGATATTTTGTATTAAGTTCTTCATCGTGATCGCCGAAAAATTTGAAGGTAGAATTGGTGGCAAGAATGGATAATCTGCCGGAAGATGAACCAGGATTAGAGTTAATTGCCAAGTCATATTTTCGAAACTTTAGCTGAAACCAACCTTTGATATATTTCCCCAAGTTGCTGAAAGGCTTTTTAGGAAGCTGAATATATCTGTCAATATTTTCGTAATTTTTATAGATAATCGGTGTTACGCCACCTTTAACAAACAAATCTATTTTACTGTCAGGAAAGGTTTTGATAACTTCTTGAACCAGTGGTGTCAATAATAGTAAGTTTCCTAATCTGTGATTGGGTCTTGAGATCAGAATTCTCTTGATTTTTATATTTTGATTGTTTTTAATATCTGCATTAGATTTACCAATATTTTTGGTAAGACCTCGCATTAGAGATCTCCGAAGTGCATTTATTTTTTTCTTCATAATAATGCAAATTTACCGAAAAAATTAATGTCTGAGAGGTTTTAGCAAATCCATTGATCCATTGAGTTTGATCTCGTAGATTGTGGAGAGTTGCATTCCTAACTTTCCTTTTGGGAAGCCTCCGTTTCTGATAAACCATTCGAGGTAGGAAATTGGTAAATCGGCTAGAATTGTTTCTTTATATTTTCCGAAAGGCATTCTGACTTCACAGATTTCTTTCAGGATATTCGGATTGATGCCGTCCATTTTATATGATTAAGTCGGTTTTATTTTCCAGTTCAATATCCTGATTCGGAAGTTCCAATTGTGGAGTATCATCCTCAGAAAACTCGTCTCTGTAAACCTGAATTAACATTACTGTAATTGACATTAGAATCGGACCGAAAATCAATCCCATAAAGCCAAAGATATTCATCCCGAGAATAATCCCGAAAACAGTTACTAGCGGATGGATGTCTTCTAATCTTTTCAGTAATGTGAATCTCAGAAGATTATCTGTTAAACCAACAATTACCAATCCGTAAATTAAAATCCCAACGCCCGGGCCAGTTTGCCCTTCAGCAATCATAAAAATCCCAACCGGAACATAAACAATTGCTGCACCTACAACTGGTAACATAGATGCAACCGCTGTTAAAGCAAATAAAAGCATTGGACTTGGGCATCCGAAAATCCAATAACCAATCAAGGCAACAACGCCTTGTCCTAATGCAACAACCGGAATTCCGATCGCATTTGCCATTACGAGTTTTATGAATTTGTCCCCTAAAAGCTGGATATTCTTTCTCTTAAAAGGCATTGCTCTGGCTACGATTCTTTCAAACAATCTGGCTTTTACAAACATAAAATACAGAATGAAATACATCGATGTAATAACAGTGAAAGTATTCACGGTAGTATTCAAAACTTTCGTAGAAAGTGTTCCTGCAAAATTGGTCACTTTTGTGATATTCTCTTTACTCAAAATATCAAATCCTACTTTCTGATAAACAAACTGATGAATCTTCTCCAGGAAAATATTGAATTTTTCCATATAAACCTGCGCATTTCCTGCTTTTGCAACCAGCATATCTACGATAAAGTAAACGGGAAGAATCAGGATAATCAATGATGCTAACATCAGAACTGTAGCCGATAACCACGGTTTCCAGTTTTTTTCTTCAATCAGATAATAATTGTATTTTCTACAAACAATATAAAGTGTAATTGCTCCCAGAACAGCAGGAATGAACAATGCCAGATTCCAGCAAATTAACCCAACTAAAACACATATAACAAGAATTAATGCAATCTGTTTGATAACAACAGAATCTATTGGTTTACCGGAATCTGACATAGTTTATTTGAATTTATTTGTATTGTTCTATTTGTCTTGGCGTTCCGCAATACGCACAGTAAGTAGAATACATTGCGATGTATGCAAATGGAATTGTAAGATAAATTCCAACACAACATAGCACAGCTCCGGCAATACTGATAAGACCAGCCAATAATGCGGTAAGTAAAATCGTGCCATAATTATTTTGAACAATATCAAAAGACTTCTTCAAAGCATCAAAAGCACTTGCCTTTTCAAAAATAAGAATTGGATAACCAAGGAAAAAGAAAGGCATTACAAAAACCGCAGGCAAAACACACATAAAAAGTAGAATTGTAAGAGCAATCTGAGTAATTAAAGCATAAATGAAAATATTAATGAAGTTCTGTCTGTAAGCAAAGAATATATCAGAAACTACAATGGGCTGTTTAAAATTGGATTTATTAGCCACATAGATCAAACTTACCAATACAGGTGTCAGAAGAAGTGTTATCAAAAAACTTGCACCAGTATAAGCTGCAAAACCTGGCGCTGCAATCATATCTGCATAACCAAAATTACCATTACTTTCTCTTGCTTGTTCTATAAAAAGTTGAGTGTCAAATCCTGTCAGCATTTGAACAAGAAGACTTAGTAAAAAATAAATAACAACTGCCAAAAAGCAATATAGAAACGTATTTTTAAAAATTTCTAAAGCGTGAGAGATGATGCTTCCTGCCTCTCTTTCCGGCACAGGCACAGAAGAATTGAATTCATTAAAATTGTCCATTAAGTTTGTTTTTATAGTTGATTATCAAATCTACACAAAAAATCTCTTAATAGAATTAACAAAACAACAATTATTCCTCAAAGTCTGCAATCAGATGCTTATAAAGAACATAATTTACGGCATTCCAAAAAGGAAAAGTCACAAAAAGTCCAAAAAAGAAAACAATAATTCCCGAAAAAGAAATAACAATAGAAGCCAAAACAACAACAATCATCAACAGAGCGTTCTTGTTGAAAACCTGAAAACTCAGTTTAAAAGCATCAAAGAAATTATAATTCTTGAAGAAAATCAAAGCCGGAACCAACAAAAACATCGGCATCCAGATGAGAGAAATGATGAATAAATAATTATTAATGAAGTTCCAAATCAATGCAAAAGCCACAAAAATTAAAAAATGATAACCTCTGAATCCTGCAAACAAATCCGATAATTCTAGCGGTGCGCCAATATCCAACTTTCTGTAAATTTTCAAAAAGCCAATATTCAGGGGATAAATCACAGATTTGATTATCAAAACAGCAATAGAAAAATTCAGCGCATTTTCCGTTTGCATCAGTTCTGCGTATTTTGTCAAGAATGCTGAACTGTCAGAATAGAAGAGATTCTGGAACTTCTGGATTTCCTCAAAAAGCCCGTAATATCGGAATGCATACATTGCCGCAAACATATAAATGCTGAAATAAATCACAGTAAACATCAGCTGGAACGGCAAAGTTCTCATCCAATATTGATAGGCTTCTGTCAGTATTTTTCCAATTTCCGGTTTTTGCGTCGTCATTTCTCAACTTTTTTTGCAAAAGTAGCCATTATTGTTTTGGAAATATATCGCAAAGGCACAAAATTATTTATCTAAATCTTTTTAAGGCACAAAACTTCCAATATTGGAAAGTTTGCGACTTATCAATTATATTAGATTATTAAATTGCGCCTTTGCGATACAAATTCCTATTTTTGTTTTTATGTTTGAGAATCCGCAGTTTCAAAAGATGGACGAGTTGTCAGGGAAAAAAGAACCATTCTTTTTTCTGATTAATTTTTTGATGGATGAAGTCAGAATATTCACAAAAAACGAAATTAAAAATAAAGCTTTGTTGATTGATTTTCATAATATTACGAACATCAATTATCAACACGCAACAATTCCCAACTTTCAATGGAAATCATTTCCGGAAACTTTAGATGAATATCAGCAAGGATTCGAAATTGTTCAGGAAAATCTCAGAAAAGGAAATTCTTATTTGACGAATTATACAACGAAAACAGAAATTGAAACAAGTTTAAGTTTAGAAGATATTTTCAAATTTTCAAAGGCAAAATATAAAGTTTTAGTTCCGGATGAATTCGTATTTTTCTCACCAGAAACTTTTGTAGAAATTGTTGACAACAAGATTTTTACGCATCCGATGAAAGGAACAATCGACGCCGAAATCGAGGATGCAGAAAATATTCTGAAAAATGACCCAAAAGAAAAAGCAGAACATTATACGGTTGTCGATTTGTTAAGGAATGATTTGAGTATGGTTGCGGACAATGTTCAGGTGAAAGAATTTCAAAGAATCGATTATATCAAAACCAAGCAGAAAAATCTCTTGGCAATGAGTTCCGAAATCGAAGGCGAAATCAAACCGGAATATCAAAATAAGATTGGAACCATTCTTCAAAAGTTGTTGCCGGCAGGTTCTATTTTGGGTGCACCAAAACCAAAAACTTTGGAAATCATTTTGGAAGCCGAACAATATGAAAGAGGATTTTATACAGGAATTGCGGGTTATTTTGACGGCAAAAACCTTGATTCCTGCGTAATGATACGTTTTATTGAAAAAGAGAACGACCAACTGTTTTTCAAAAGCGGAGGTGGAATTACCCATCAAAGTGACCTTATCCGCGAATATGAAGAAATGAAAAACAAAATCTATGTCCCGATTTATTGAAAGCATCAAAGTTGAAGACCAGAAAATTTTCCTGAAAGAACTTCATCAGAAAAGGATGAACGACACTTTTTCGAATTTAGGAAAAGTATGCAAAATTGATATTTACAGTTTATTCCTCAATCTGGAACACGATGAAGACGGACTTTACAAATTCCGAATCGAATATGATTTGGAAAACAATTTCAAAACACAGATTATTCCGTATGCGATTTCAGAATTAGATGATTTCGAATTGGTTATTGATAATGAAATCGACTATAGCTTTAAGTCTGCTGACAGGACTCAATTACAAAAACTGAAAGATAAAAGTCACGCAGATGAAGTCATTATTGTGAAAAATAACCAGATTACAGATACATCATATTCCAATCTTTTGTTCCTTAAAGATAAAACTTGGTTCACACCGAAAAGTTATCTTTTAAATGGTGTAATGAGGAAGAATCTTTTGCAATCAAAAGAAATCAAGGAAACAGAAATCACACTAGATAATATCAAAGATTTCACGCATTTTCAGTTGATCAATGCATTGAATGACTTCGATGATATGTTTATTTATCCGATTGAAAAAATCATTAATCTTCCGAAAGAAGAATCTGATTTGGAATTTTAAATTATTTTAAGATATATCTCACCAATTAATATTGCTAAACCGAAGCTTAACAATGTTCCTATAAGTATATATTCTGTTAACTTGATATCATTGTTATCCTTTAAATCCCCAAATCTGAATATTGACTTTGCTGCTAATAAAAAGCCTATTCCTTCCCAAAAATTGCTTATTACAAATAGAAACACAAATGCTCTTTCTAGCATTCCAATATATTTACCAGCATCTTGTATTCCAGAAGTTGTAATATTATAATTAAACATTTCGATTATTTTCTTTATGACGATTGAAGAAACAAAAGTTATACATATTACTGACACGAATAGTATTTGATTCTTTATACTAAATATTTCATTATAATCTATTGTATACTTGTGGAAATAATATACAAATACAGAAATTGATGTTAGATGTAAAGCTTGATCTATGATTAAATTTGTAATGCCATTAACTCTATATTTTAAGTAAAGTTTAGTTAGTGCATCAATTACTAAGTGTGATAATGACAAAATTAATGCAGGGAGTAAATATTCTTTTTTAAATCCTGTAAGTGTTATTATTAACAGATAATGAATTAATATATGCAGATATAAATATTTCGATTTATATCGATTAATGTCAATATCACTTACCATTTTGTTATTTTGAAAAACAAAATCTCCTAATAGATGAGATATAATTATTAATAGTATTAATCGAGACATTCAGATATTTTTTTATTAAATAAGTGGATAATTTCAAGAATTTCATCATAAGCTCCTCTTTTTAAGGCTCTATTTACTGTTGTTTTATCTTTTTTAAGTCGTTCAGCAACTTCTTTTTGCATTAAATTCTTATTTATTAGGGAATAAAAAATGGTTTCAGAAGTAACAGGTTTCCAATTATCAATTATAAAACTTAGCAGTTTAAAAATAGGATTAAAATATTCATCTATTTCCTCAAATGGAGTTTTAATTATAAGAGTATTATTTTTTAATTTTTCAAAGGCTTCTCCCGAATTTATAAAAGCAGAACCATAAGATTCTATAACTTTTTTGCCATTAAATGATATATCTCCAATTCCAATTGAAATTCTTACATCTATTTTTGAATTCGTTTTTATTAACGCTTTTATAGATATTGTTATTTCCAAAGCTCTTTCAATATTTATTTGAACTTGAAAACTATCGCCCCTATATATTTCCCACTCTTCATCATTAGTCGTAATTTTATTCAAGTACTCTTTAAGCTTAGGTAGCCACTCTTCAGAATTGACTTTTCTTGAATTTATTATATCTCCTGTTAATACTGCAATCATTTTTATTTCAAATTTAATAAAAATTGTATTAAATACTACAACTAATAAAAATTGCACTAATTAGTGCAATTTTTATTAGTTGTTAATCCATACATTTTAAGTATGTAGTGTTAGATTAAAAAGGGTGAGTTGCCTTAAAAATAGCAATTAATAAAAATTGTATTAATAGAGCCAATTTAAGGAAATGTGAGTTTAAAAATATTGATTTTTAAATTACCGCAAAAAAAAACAAAGAATTATTCCACAATAAGTTATGGATATTTCAAAGCTTCAAAATACTGCTTCAAAATATCCGCATTATTAGATTCCGAAGTCATGACTTCCAGGATTTTCGGTTTTGAATCCGGCTTGAAATAATTGGGTAAAACGCGGTCAAGAGAAATCTCATCTTCAACTCGGGTATAATCAAATCCAAAATTCTTTGCTAATAATTCTGCATTTCTGTGATGTTGAGTGGCGATAAATTCGTCCAAAGCATTAGTTCCGCTTGGTCCAGGAATGATTTTGAAAATATTGCCTTCCCCATTGTTGAAAATCACAATTCTCGTATAAGGTGGAATATACTGATTCCAAAGTCCGTTGATATCATAGAAAAACGATAAATCGCCGGTAATCAGAATCGTTGGTTCATCCTCCATCATTGCAAATCCCATCGCAGTAGAAGTACAACCGTCGATGCCGCTGGTTCCGCGGTTGCAGTACACATCATATTTCTGATATTCAAATAATTGCGCATATCGGATTGCCGAAGAATTAGAGAAATGAACTCTGTAATTTTCAGGAATATGATTGGATAATTGATTGAAAAGATAAAAGTCTGAAAAAGGTGCTTTGTTGAGATATTCTTCGTGCTTTGCATCTTTTTTATCTTTCAGAACATCCCAAAGGTTGAAATAAGCTCTGGGTTCCAGATTGATAGATTTCAATAATTTAGAAAAGAAGACTTCTGGTTTTGTTTCAATCTTTTGACTCAGAACAAAGTATGTATCAGGCTGCCAATATTCATCAATATGCCAATGCTGCTTTGGTTTGGCTTTTCTTAGGAATTGCTTCACTCTTTTGGAAACCACATTCTGCCCGATGGTAATTAACAAATCCGGCGCGTAAGTATGATAATCTTCCTCAGAAAAATCAGTAATGTAACGGTCGATATGAGCGAAAAATTTGTCGTGCTGAAGATTGGAATTCATTTCCGTCAAAACAACAACGGTGTGATTTTTAACTAATTGCGAAAGTTGAGCTTCCAATTCTGGATTTGGGGACAACGTTCCTGCAAGAATCATAATTCTCTTGGAAGTATGCCAATCTGCAACAAGATTGGATGGTAATTCATAATTCTTTTTCTGAATTGTTTTCTCAACAGCCGGCATTACAGGCAACTCTTCCAGCAAATTGTAGAGAGGTTCTGTCAAAGGAATATTGATATGAACCGGCCCGCTTTTTTCGATGCAAAGTTCAACCGCTTTTTTAATCGTCTCGAAATTATAATCATCAACACCGTCCTTTTCATCTTCCAATAATTCGAAATCGCCGTAAGAATGCTGCTGGAAAATATTTTTTTGACGAATCGTCTGCCCGTCAAAAATATCAACAAAATCCGCAGGTCGGTCTGCTGTCAATACCAAAAGCGGGACATTCTGATAAAACGCTTCTACAACCGCTGGATAATAATTAGCTGCAGCAGAACCGCTTGTGCACGTAATAGCAACAGGTTTTTTAATAGATTTTGAAATTCCTAAACCTACAAATGCAGCAGCTCTTTCGTCCACAATACTGTAACATTGGAAAGCATCAATCTCAGAAAAATGAATCGCCAAAGGTGCGTTTCTGGAACCTGGAGAAATGATGATTTTATCGATGCCGTATTGTTCAAGAATATGTGCGAGAATCTGGATGCTGCGTTTTGCGGAATATTGCTTCATTTGGGAAAATTACTGAGAAATAAATCAGTTTGCAAATTTAATTAAAAGACTTGTTTTATTTTATCGCAAAGGCGGAAAAATGTAAACAACTTGCTGTTTCAAGCCGCAAATATTGTATTCTGATTTTAATTTTGCGACTTTTAACGAATTACAATTAAGAATAATTTGTGACTTTGCGATAAAAATACTAAAACAATCGCAATTGTTGCGTTCTGCTTCCTGTAAAATGTTCAGTTGTTAAAACGGCTCTTTCTCGATTATTAAAAAATTTCTTCTTTCCAATTTCGAAAGTTTTATGAATCATTTCTGCAATATTTCCCTCGCCTTTATATCTTTCGTAAAATCTTTTTTCTCCAAGATTTCCGCCACGCATCGAGCGTATGAGATTCAGGACTTTGTCTTTTCTGTCTGGGAAATGTGCTTCTAGCCACTGGACAAAAACCGGTTCAACAGTATCATTCAGTCTGACAAGAGTATAACCGCAACTTTTTGCGCCGGCTTCAGAAACAGATTTCATTATAAAAAGGCTTTCGTCACTTGTCAAAGCAGGAATCACGGGCGCAATCATCACATTCACAGGAATATTTTTCCCGGATAAAACTTCAATCGCTTTCAGTTTGTTTTTGGCTGTAGAAGTTCTGGGTTCCATTACTCTTCTCAAATCTTCGTTCAAAGTTGGAATACTCATATTCACAGAAATCAGATTTTTCTCTGCCATCTTTTCAAGAATATCTAAGTCTCTCAGAATCATAGCGTTTTTGGTGATAATGGAAACCGGATGTCTGTAATCCAAACAAACCTGAAGCAGTTTTCTGGTGATTTCGAATTGTCTTTCAATTGGTTGGTAACAATCCGTATTTCCGGAAAGCATAATCGGTTTTGGTATGTAAGATTTTTTCTGAAATGTTTTTTCAAGAAGTTCCGGCGCATTTTTCTTGACCATTAATTTTCTTTCAAAATCAATTCCTGCGCTATAACCCCAAAATTCGTGAGTTGGTCTTGCAAAACAATAGGAACAGCCGTGTTCACAACCTTGGTACGGATTCATCGAATAATCCATAGGCAAGTCAGGACTTTTTATAACATTGATTATTGTCTTCGGAAAAACTTCTGTCACCTGAGTCTTGATTTTGTCCAATTCATAGTCTTCCGGCTCGAAAGTATATCTGTCGAATCGGTTGATGACGTTGCGTTGTGCGCCCTGACCTTTTGGAATTAAATCTGACATTAGAATCTAATTTTCTCGCAGATTTAATTGATTTTAGCAGATTTACAATGAGAAATAATTTGCGCAATCTGGAAAATCAGCGAGAGTATGAGTTCAAAATTATCACTTGAAAAATGAAAACTCTCTTAAAATTCCGGAAAGTTTTCCACAAAAAAATCCGATTCAAAAGAACCGGAAATTTGTATAATTAAATAGTGTGTGTTAAAGGAATGCATCCAATTCTACTCCGTCATTTGGAGAAGCGTAAGCTTTCTTTGGCGAACCAAATAGCAAATGATGGTCAGAATAATCGCTATTATAAATTCTGTTTTTAAAATATTTCCTTACCGCTATAGCGCTTAGGACCGCGGCTGTACCAAATAATCCTGCAAATATTATTTCGATATTTCTCTTCATATCAATATTAATTTCCATTCTCAAAAGCAAATAGTGTTCCCTTTTTGTTTTCGACAAAATGACATTTTTTACAATTCAGTCGGTTTTTTCTACAGTTCGGTCAATATTAATTGCTTAACTTCTGATATTGAAATAATTTTGAACCAAGAAATTAAGAAATGAAAAGAAAAAATATCATATCACTGTTCTGGGTCGGTTTCGGCGTTAACCTTTTTTTCTTCATCGTGGATACAGATGAGAAGACAGTGGAGAACTTTTTCTACGGATTATTGATTTGTTTGATGTACTCATTATTCATCGGAGTTAGTAATGGATTGACGAACGAGTTTTTGAACAAAAAATTCCCTTGGGCGGAACAAACCAGAACTCGAACCATTTTTGGAATCATTGCTTTGGTTATTGTGAATGTTGTAGTAAGTTATGTATGTGGTTATCTCAATTTTGTAGTGATTCAGAAAACGGCGACAACGGAAGCTTTCTTCTCTGGAAAATATAACTTTATCAATTGGTTCACCATTAATATTGCTTTGATGATTTCGGCTTTTCTTCACGCCAAAGGCTTTATGGAAGAGCTGAAAAAAAACACCAAGAAAGAAGTCGTAGAACAAAAACTGATTGCAAAATCTGCCAACGCCCAATTCGAATCGTTGAAGAATCAATTGGACCCACATTTTCTTTTCAATTCTTTGAACGTTTTAACCGCTTTGATTGATGAAAATCCTGAACAGGCGCAGAAATTCACGACATCGATGTCCAAGATTTACCGTTATGTTCTGGAACAGAAAGACAAAGAAATGGTAAAAGTAGAAGATGAGATAGAATTTGCTAAAATCTATTGCAATCTTTTGAAAACCAGATTCGAGGATAGTGTGAATTTCACTTTTGATGTTAATAATGATGATTTACAAAAATTCGTGGTTCCACTTTCTTTACAATTATTATTAGAAAACTGTATCAAGCATAATTTCGCAACCTCATCAAAACCATTGAATATCAGAATCTTCACGGAAGGAAAGTTTCTCTGCATCGAGAATAATCTCCAAGTGAGAGAACAACTGAAAGAAAGTGCGGGAATTGGTTTAGCCAACATCGTTCAGCGTTATGCACTACTTACTAAAGAAAATGTATTCATAGAAAAATCAGAACAAACTTTTAAAGTCAAAATACCCATATTAATCGAAAAAAATTCTCAGACAATGGCAACTTATACTTCAGAAACTACAGAAAATGTCGCTTACGAAAGAGCGGTAAAAAGAGTAAAAGAACTGAAAGGATTCTACGGAAACTTAATCTCTTATTGCGTCGTGATTCCTTTTTTAGTAATCATCAATCTATTGACTTCGCCTGAACAAATTTGGTTTTACTGGCCAATGTTAGGCTGGGGAATCGGACTTCTGGCGCACGGAATGACCGTCTTCGCCATCGGTAAAAATTGGGAAGAAAAAAAGATTCGAGAAATAATGAATAATCAGAAATCAATTTAAAAATCAATAACAATGGAACATATTAATAAAGAGAATCCACGTTATGCAATGGCTGTGGAAAGAGTACAAAAAATCAAAAAATTCTATACCGGAATTCTGGTTTTCGCAATCGTGTTTATGGTTGTTTACGGCGTCAGATTTTTCAAAAACGGATTTCCGCAGAACCTTGGTGAGTTGCACGTATCGTGGATTTTCATTATCTGGGGATTGATTCTGGCCATCAAAGGTGCAAAACTGTTTTTGTTCAACTCCGATTGGGAGAATGATATGATTAACAAAGAAATCAAAAAACAAAACAATGGAAATTATTAACGATAAAAACGATATCCAATATCGTGAAGCCGTAAGAAAAGTAAAACGTCTGAAAAGCTTTTACACCCATTTGACAATCTATGTTTTGGTAAATCTATTTCTTATTTTTGCCAACTGGAGCGAAATTCGTGATGAACATAGCATTTGGAGTTGGCAGATTTGGGCAGTTCCGGTTTTTTGGGGAATCGGATTGATAGCACAAGCTATAGGAGTTTTCTGTCCGGGTTTCTTCTTCGGAAAAGATTGGGAAGACAAGAAAATCAAGGAATTGACAGAGAAATATAAATAAAATGACACAGATATTTTTTTATATTCTAATGGGAGCTTGGCTTTTTACCGAGGTCTTTTATAAAAGTAAAATGTCATCCAATAATTCTGACCAAAAAGGTAAAGACAAGTCTTCCCTCAGCTTGCTTTGGATTGTTATCATCTCATCCATATCGTTATCAATTTTCGTTTCATATATTCATTTTGAAGATTTTAGTTTGATGATGACAACACAAAACTGGATAATCTATCTCGGACTGTTTGTATTGTTTATCGGGATTTTCACAAGGTTTTTAATCATAAAATCTTTGGGTAAATATTTTACGGTAGATGTAACGATACGAGAAGGTCATAAAATAAAAAAAGATGGAATCTATAGTATTTTGAGACATCCATCTTATGCGGCTTCTCTTCTCACATTTCTAGGTTTAGGTTTATTTTTAAACAATTGGTTTGCATTATTTATAGCATTTATTCCGCCATTTTTAGCATTTTTGTATAGAATTAAAATTGAAGAAAAAGCCCTTACAGAACAATTCGGTCAGGATTATATAGATTATAAAAAGCAGACAAAAAAATTAATACCATTTATTTATTAAACCAAATGAAAATTAGAACGATAATCATCGAGGACGAAAAGCCGGCAGTCAGAAGACTGGAAAAACTATTGGGTTTGTTTTCTGATTTAGAATTAGTTACAAGTCTTAATTCTGTAGAAGAAGCTGTCGATTGGTTTCAGAAAAATGAACATCCACAACTAATTTTTTCAGACATTGTTTTAGGTGACGGATTATCGTTTGATATTTTTGATAAAGTCTTGACCAAGGCTTTTATCATCTACACAACCGCTTTTGACCAATATACTTTGAAAGCTTTTAAACTGAACAGCATCGATTATCTTCTGAAACCGATTGAAGAAGAAGACTTGGCAAAAGCGATTGAAAAATTCAAATCATTTCTGCCAGAAGAAGGAACGGTTGATTCGCAGGAAATCAGACAAATCGTCCGAAAAGAAAAATCTACACTTTCCAGAATTTTGGTCAAAATCGGTTACAATCTGAAAGTGGTTTCCATCAACGAAGTCAGCTGTTTCTACAGCGAAAATAAAATTGTCTACCTCCAAACCAAAGAACGGAATTTCCCGACAGATTGCACATTGGACGAATTAGAAAATGTTTTGGATAATTCTAAATTTTTCCGTGTAAACAGGCAATTTATCATCAGTTCAGATTATATCAAAAACATCCACACTTCTCCTAATTACAAAGTTGATTTGGATTTCCAGCCGAATGAAGAAATTACGGTAAGCAGAGAAAGAGTGAAGGATTTTAAAGATTGGCTGGCAGGAAATTAAAACAAAGCTCCCAAAATAATTCGGGAGCTTAATAATTGATCGGGCTTATCTTCTTGGACCATTCATTGCAAAATCTCTGTCTTTTTTACAGTCTTTGTGCTGGTAAGCCATATAATTCTCATATTGTTGTTTGTTCAGAATTTTTCTGATTCTGGCGTCATATTCTCTCTGGCTCAATCTTTCTCTTAAAAGGTTATCGATTTTCTTTTGCTGAGCCGGAGTTAAACGGATTCCGGCAAAATCTTTTTGATATTGATGATTTTCAACTTTTATGTTTCTCATTCCGTTTTCTCTTTTCTGTGCACTAGCAGCGAATGCGATAAATAAACTTGCTGCTAAAACTAACTTTTTCATAATTTCTAAAATTTTAATGTTAATATTAATTAGCGTTCTTACTTAGTAATATCCAATATTGATGCCTGAAAGTACCATTAATATTGAGTTATAGAAGAATGAAAGTTATTTACCGACGAAGAAATCAAATGTATAGATGAACAATACTTTTAGAATTTGTGAGAATTTTTTTAACTCAAAGGCTTCGGCTCCATTCAGCCTGACAATGAAAAAAGTAGTAGTAGCAATGTTATGCTCAGCGGAGCCGAAGGATTTCAATTAATAAATATAAAAAACCTTTCAGAATTCCTGAAAGGTCTATTGATTGGATTAATTTTCCTGTTTACGTTCTGGTCTTTGTCCTCCTTTTTTCTGACCGCCTTTTTGATGTTGCTTTTGGTTGGTCTGATATTTTGCATATTGTTCTTTGGTCAGAATGCTCTGCAATTTTCCGTCAAACTCTTTATTTTCTTTTTCAAAATTAGCTTTCATTTTAGAATCGTCTGGCCTTTGACCATCTTTCGGAACTTGAGGTCTTTCTCCGGAAGGTTTGTTTTTTTCAAATTTCGCATCACGTTCTTTATACAGCGCCTGTAATTTTTGTTTTTGTGCAGATGTCAATCCATAATCATCAAATTGTTTCATCTGTTGTTCCGTTGTCGGTCTTTCGGGTCTTTTTCTTTCCTGAGTTTCCTGCGCACTGATTGCAACTACTGTAAATAAACTTGCTGCGAATAATAACTTTTTCATAAGAGTAAAATTTATGTTTTTTATTGTTTTACATAGCAATATTAAACAATAAACATTCCTTTAGCAACCGAGGTTTTGAGCCAATAGACAGATGATTGTTTTTAATCGACGAACGAAACTTATTTATAGACAAAACCGACTTTACGAAAGTTTCATAAAGTCGGTTTCAATATTTAATTCTAATTATTTTTAGGAAATCACCCCACTTCCAATCAATTCATCATCAATATACCATGCTGCAAATTGCCCTTCAGCAATCGCCGATTGAGGATTTTCAAATTCCATAAAAAAGCCTTCTTCGAATTGATAAATCGTTGCTTTTTCCAAAGTCTGGCGGTAACGGATTCTCGCCATCACTTCCATAGATTCTCCGTTTTTTAATTTCAAATCTTCACGAACCCAATGAACTTCAGAATTATCGATTTTCAAAGCTTTTCTAAACAATCCTGGGAAATTTCTGCCTTCGCCTACGAAAATGATGTTGTTCTCCATTTCTCTGGAAATGATGAAGCAACTCTCTTTGTGTCCGCCGATTCCCAAACCTTTACTTTGTCCGATGGTAAAAAACTGTGCACCCTGATGCTTTCCAATCACTTTTCCATCTTCTCTTTTATAATTGATTTTTGCAGACAGATATTCTAATTCTTCTTGTTTTGAATTGAAAGTCGGCTGAGATTTGTGATATTCAGCAAAATCATTGAAGATTTCTACAATTTCGCCTTCTTTCGGAACCAATTGCTGTTGAAGAAAAGTGGGCAAACTTACTTTTCCAATGAAACAAAGTCCTTGAGAATCTTTCTTATCAGCCGTCACCAAACCTTGTTCTTTAGCAATTTCACGAACTTCAGGTTTCGTTAATTCTCCAATCGGGAACAACGCTTTTGACAATTGATCCTGGCTCAACTGGCAAAGGAAATAACTTTGGTCTTTGTTATTATCTTTTCCTGCTAAGAGATGAAAGATTTCTTTCCCATTTTCGTCAAAAGTTGAAGTCACGCGAGCGTAATGTCCTGTTGCAACTTTCTCAGCACCAAGCGATAAAGCTGTTTTCATAAACACATCGAATTTCACTTCTCTGTTACAAAGTACATCGGGATTCGGCGTTCTGCCTTTCTGATATTCCTCAAACATATAATCTACGATTCTCTCCTTGTAGAGCTCGCTCATATCGATAACCTGATAAGGAATTCCTAATTTTTGTGCGACCAGAAGCGCATCATTACTGTCTTCTATCCAAGGACACTCGTCCTCCAAAGTTACCGACGCATCATTCCAGTTGCGCATAAAAAGTCCGATAACCTCGTGACCCTGCTGTTGCAAAAGATAAGCGGTCACGCTAGAATCTACGCCTCCGGAGAGGCCAACTACTATTTTCATTTGATTTCAATTTTACGAAACTCTTAACGGGAGTTCTTAGTTTGAGGTTGCAAAAATACAACTAAAATATTCGCTAAAAAACCATAATTTTATACATTGAGAAAATCGATAGTATGAAATAAGCGATAATTAATTTTAATTTTGGCAACTATTCCGCCTTCCACTCCCGCTATCCGCCTCTGGCGGATGAGCTCCGTTCAAGTCGGGTTGCAAGCAATTCGGCCTTTCAAATTAGATTGATAACATTAAAACTCAAATATTATGAAAAAACATTTCACTTTATTAATGATGATGATTAGCTTTTGGTCGTTCTCTCAAATTGCAATGAGTTCCGGAACTCAAAACAATCGTTGGACTTTTGGTGGTGGTTTAGGAGTAGGATTCGGGAGCAATTCTTATTTCAATTTACAAGTTTCTCCGAGAGTAGGTTACAAAATCACAGACCAATTAGAAGGCGGAATCATCGGAAACGTTTCCTGGCAAACTTCTGATTATTACAAATCAACAATGTTCGGCGTTGGCCCTTTCGCGAATTATTATTTTGACCGTTCGTTTTTTGTTGGCGCCAATCTTCAGCAATATTTCATCAATTCGAAAGAAAAATTCACAGGTTACAAATTTGATACAGACGAAACAGCGCTTTATCTTGGAGGAGGTTATATGCAGAGTTTGGGAAACAATGCCTTTGCACAGTTTGGGATAATGTATAATGTGCTTTGGAAAGAGAGAAGCAGTATTTTCAGTAGTGGATTTGTACCAAGTGTTGGATTTGTTGTAGGACTATAAAAAAAGAACCCTCTTTATTATCACCATTTGTGTTTAGAAATATTAAGAGGGCTCTTGTTTGAGACTGCAAATCTAAAAGGAAAAAACGAATTAAAAATTTACATATGTTAATTTCCGCGTAAAATTCTTTTTTTAATTCTACTTAATGAGACAGGCGTGATTCCCAGTAGGGATGCTACATATTTTGAAGGTACTTTTTTAAGAACTTCTGCATTTTCTTCAAGATGTTTTTGGTAACGCTCTTCGGGATTTAGTAATACAAAATCTTCAATATTATTTAATAAAATTCCAATCATCATCAGAAACATATTTCCACGCAAATTATTAAGTGAAATGCTTTTCTGAGCGCCTTTGTCTATGGCATCATAAGTTAATTCAAAGACCTCTGTTTCCCCCACAGCTTGATAATAAAATCGCGAGGGACGTTTAAAAATAATCCCGCCATAATTACCAACAAAGCTTTTTTTATTATGAAAAAGCATTGTTTTTTCTGTTCCATTTTCTAAAAGATGATAAACTCGGATAATACCACTTTTAATAAAATAAACTTTGGTATTGTTGTCGCCAGGAGAAATAAAAATCTCCCCCGATTTGGACTTTTTAAAAGCTATTGATGGCAATAATAATTCTAAATCCTCAGGAGTAAGCCCTGGAATATTTCTTAATAAATAATCTTTTAATTCCGTTGTCATATTGATATAAAAAGACCACCTAAAATATTTAGGTGGTCAACTTATTTTGATTTTATTCTTTAATACTTTCTTTAGTACTCTTCTCTTTCTGAGTTTTTCCTTCTAGCCCATCTTTAGCTTCATTGATTTTCAGAATAACCGTTTCTCCTTCACTGAATTGCTTATTAACAAGCATTTCTGCCAAAAGATCTTCTATGTATTTTTGGATAGCACGCTTAAGCGGTCTTGCTCCAAAATCTTTATCCCAACCTTTTTCTGAAATGAAATCTTTGGCTTCCTCTGTCAACTCTACTTTGTAGCCTAGTTTTTCAAGTCTGCTGTAAAGTTTTCCAAGCTCAAGGTCGATTATTTTTTTGATGTCTTTTTGCTCCAAAGAGTTAAAGATAACAATGTCATCAATTCTGTTAAGGAATTCCGGCGCAAATGCTTTCTTCAAAGCACTTTCGATAGTGGATCTTGCTCTTGCATCAGAATTGGTTTTCTTCGCATTAGTCCCGAATCCAACACCATCACCAAAATCTTTGATATCTCTGGTTCCGATATTGGAAGTCAGAATGATAATTGTATTTCTGAAATCGATTTTTCTTCCAAGAGAATCGGTCACGAAACCTTCGTCCAAAATCTGCAACAAAATATTGAAAACATCTGGATGCGCTTTCTCAATTTCGTCAAGAAGCACAACTGCGTAAGGCTTTCTTCTAACAGCTTCTGTCAATTGTCCACCTTCTTCATAACCAACATATCCTGGAGGCGCTCCAACCAATCTGGAAACCGCAAATTTCTCCATATACTCACTCATATCAATTCTTACCAAAGCTTCATCGGAATCAAATAATTCTCGAGCCATTACTTTGGCCAACTCCGTTTTACCAACACCAGTTGTTCCAAGGAAAATGAATGTTCCGATTGGTCTGTTTGGGTCTTTCAATCCGGCTCTGTTTCTTTGAATAGCTTTTACTACTTTTTTCACAGCGTCTTCCTGACCAATCACTTTTCCATTAAGTTTATCATCCATCTGAGCCAGTTTATCTAACTCATTTTTACCCACTTTGGTTACTGGAACGCCACTCATCATAGAAACAACTTCCGCAACATTCTCTTCAGAAACTTCTTCTTTTTTCTCCTTTACATCTTTGTCCCATTGTTCCTGGGCAAGATTCAATTCGATTTGAAGCCTTTCTTCTTCGTCCTTCAGTTTTCTAGCTTCAAGATAATCCTGAGCTTTCACAGCTTTCTGTTTCAATTCCTTCACTTCTTCGATACGGGCTTCGTGGTCGATGATTTCTGTAGGAACTTTCATATTCTTGATATAAACTCTAGACCCAGCCTCGTCCATCGCATCAATTGCTTTGTCCGGTAAGAATCTGTCTGTTATATATCTGGCTGTTAAATTAACACAAGCGTTAATTGCCTCATCAGAATAATGAACATTATGATGGTCTTCGTACTTATCTTTGATTTGATGAAGGATTTGAATCGTTTCTTCAATAGATGTTGGTTCAACCATTACTTTTTGGAATCTTCTTTCTAAAGCTCCATCTTTCTCAATATACTGACGATATTCGTCCAATGTTGTAGCACCGATGCATTGGATTTCTCCTCTTGCCAAGGCAGGTTTGAACATATTGGATGCATCTAAACTTCCTGTAGAACTTCCCGCACCTACAATTGTATGTAATTCATCAATGAAAAGAATGACATCTCTGTTTTTCTCCAATTCCGTCATTATCGCTTTCATTCTTTCTTCGAATTGTCCACGATATTTGGTTCCTGCAACAAGACTTGCTAAATCTAACGTAATAACTCGCTTGCCATAAAGAACTCTGGAAACTTTTTTCTGCTGAATTCTCAAAGCTAAACCTTCTGCGATTGCAGATTTACCAACTCCAGGCTCACCAATCAAAAGTGGATTGTTTTTCTTTCTTCTCGATAGAATCTGAGAAACTCTTTCAATTTCTTTTTCACGACCAATAACCGGGTCCAGTTTTCCATCTCTTGCAAGAGCGGTCAAATCACGACCAAAGTTGTCCAAAGTTGGAGTCTTACTTTTCTGGCCACCAAGATTTCCGGAAGGTTTCTTCATCTGGCTGTAAGGTTCATCCTTCTCATCGTCATCATCGTAAGCACTGTTTTGCGGCAATTGATCGGTATTTTTCAACATCGTTCTATACGCCTTTTGAACAGCATCATAATCGATATCATAAGCCTGAAGAATGCTGGATGTCGGATCTTCCTGCTTGTACAATATTCCTAACAAAAGATGTACGGTATTGATATCTGCAGATTGATATTGACGACATTCTAATTCTGACCTTTTCACAGCCTGATCTGCCATTTTTGTAAAAGAAATGCTTCCCATATTAGCAGTGAAAGGATTACTGTTCACGGCACTTAGGGTTTCTATTTTTCGTTTTATCTGGGTGAGGTCTGCGCTAAGACTTTCAAGAATCTCTTTCGCAGAATTTTCAGTTTTGATAATTCCTAAAAGGAAATGTTCAGTATTCAGAAACTCACTCTGCAAACGCCTTGCTTCATTTTTGCTTTGCTTGAACACGCGGTTCAAACCGTCTGAAAATTTATAATCCATAATTAAAATTATACACTAAGTTATGTTTTTTATAATCAATCCTACAATAAATAATTGTAAAATTTAAATATTTGGTTGCAAATAGATTGCCATGAAGAAAAAATGGACTTTATGACCTGATTTTTTTATCATTGCAAAATTGATTAGGTTTGTGATACTCAAAATTTAACCAATGGAAAACTGGCCAGAATATGTTGGATATTTGGCTTCTGCTTTTATAGTTGGAGGCTTTTTGCTAAAGAATATTACTGCCATCAGAACGATTAATTTGTTAGGATGTATATGCTTTGTGATTTACGGTATTTTTAGCGGAATGCTCTGGCCAGTGATTATTCCGAACGGAATTCTCGCCTTTGTCCAGATTTATTATATTTTAAAAAAAGACTAGTATGAAAGTCATTGTAAGTGTTTTTAATAACCTTTACACAGACCAGCGTGTAGAAAAAGTCTGCAAAACACTTTATGATCACGGTTATCAGCCTATTTTAATTGGCAATAACTGGTCGGGAACACCTGAAATGGAAAGACCTTATCCGTTTTTCAGGATTGATTTGAAGTCTAAAAAATTGAGATTTGCCTACATAGAATTTCAGCAAAAGCTCTACAAAGAAATCAAAAAATATGCTGACAATAAGACCATTTTATTAGCCAATGACCTGGAAACAATAATGCCAAATTATCTCATTTCTAAGAAATTGGGCATCCCGATTGTTTTTGACAGCCACGAGATTTTTACCGAAATGCCCACAATCCAGGGACGCTGGGTAAAAAATGTGTGGAAAAAAATAGAAAGCACTTTTGTTCCGAAAATCAAGAAAATGATTGCTGCAAGTGATTCCTATGCTAATTGGTTTGCCAATGAATATAAAATCAATAAACCAATTGTTATCAATAATCTTCCCAGAAAAATTGAATTTAAAGGAACCACCGAAAACTCGAAAAAAATTATTCTTTATCAAGGCTGGTTGAATTACTCCCGAGGAATTGATAAAGCCATTCTCGCAATGCAATCGATTGAAAATGCGGAACTTTGGATTGCTGGCGGTGGACCAATGGAAAATGAATTTAAACAAATTGCTATTAAGGCTGATGTTTTGGATAAAGTCAAATTTCTTGGGAAATTATCTCCGGATGACCTTCGGAAATTGACCCCGAAAGCTGATGTTGGAATTAGTATTGAGGAAAATAATGGATTGAGTTACTATTATTCTTTACCCAACAAAATCTCAGATTATATCCAATCCCGAGTTCCGGTGGTTGTATCAGATTTTCCGGAAATGAGAAATATTGTGAATACTTTTGGTGTTGGAGAAATTATAGAAAATCATTCTACTGAACACCTTGCAGACAAATTGAAAATAGTTCTGGAAAAAGGGAAAGCTTCCTATCTTCACAACCTACATGTAGCTGCAGACGAACTTTGCTGGGAAAATGAGGAAGGTAAAATCCTCAAAATATTCTCAGACTGTAAAAAAGAATTAGAACACAACCATTAACCTTCTGTCTTTTCTGTCATCTAAAGATTGTATGATTTTTGATGATTAATCTTTCTAAAATAATGAATATGAGAGCTTCTATATTAATGATAAGTTTTGCACTGATGACAATCAGCTGCGGAAGTCAAATATATCTTGACCCAGTAACATTGAACTCTGCAATAGAAAATAAAGAATTTGATTTCAATGCAACGAAGGCATTTCCAACCAATTACGATGTGTTGAATGTGATGAACTCGATGCCAGGATCAACAGGAACTCGAATTTTGAACCTAGACTCGGGTTACGGTTTTAATCTGAAAAAAGATTTGTTCAGTGTTTATCTGCCTTATTTTGGAAGGGCTTTTACGGTTAGTCCAGGCGACGCAAACAATAGCGGAATCAAATTCGAATCCAAGGAATTTACGGTAAAACAATCTGCGACTAAAAAAGGAAATACACTTTTGGTCATCACGCCAAGCGACCAAAGAGAAAATTATGTTTTCAATCTGGAGATCTTCAAAAACGGAAGTGGATTTTTATCAGTAAGATCTAATAACAGACAGCCAATCAGTTTTGACGGGAATATTTCGTCAGCGAAATAATTAATTCCCTAATAATTTTTTAACAAAATCACTGGCTTCGGAACTTGGATTAGACAAAAGTTCTGAAGCATTTTTTTTATGTTCCTGGAAAGAATTTTCTAATGAATGGTCGTTTTTAGCTCTTTCAAGAATATATTCTCTTACCCAGAATTCAAAACGTTTCTGAGCTTGATTTTTTCTGGTTTCGAGGAAAGTTCCATTCTTCGTTTTCAAAGAAATATAGTCCTCGATTTTATCAAAAACTTCCTCCAATCCGGTTTTTTCCAAAGCAGACCCAAAGAGCACTGGGATTTTCCAGTTTTTTTCTTTTGGTGTTATAAATTGCAATGCTCTAGTCAATTCCGTTTTCGTCATTTTAGCTTTAGATAGATTTTCGGAATTCACCTTATTAATGAAAATCAAATCCGCCATTTCCATTATTCCACGTTTGATTCCCTGTAATTCGTCGCCAGTTCCGATGACTTTCAGAAAAAGAAAAACATCGGTAATATCATTTACCAAAGTTTCACTTTGTCCAACACCAACGGTTTCTATCAGGATATAATCAAAACCTGCCGCTTCACAGATCAAAAGACTTTCAAAAGTTGTATTCGCAATCCCACCTAAAAATCCGGAGCTTGGACTAGGGCGGATAAAAGCATTCGGATCTTTGGCCAGTTCTTCCATTCTGGTTTTATCGCCAAGAATACTTCCTTTGTTGATCGAGGAGCTGGGGTCAATCGCCAGAACGGCTACTTTTTTTCCTTGCTCAATCGCATATTTTCCAAAGCTTTCTATGAAGGTTGATTTTCCAGCACCTGGAACGCCTGTAATTCCGATTCGGATAGATTTTCCTGTGAATGGCAAAATTTCTTTTAGTAATTGATCCACAATTTCCCGATGTTCAGGCTTTTTACTTTCAATTAAAGTAATAGCTTTTCCCAAAATCCTTTTATCAGAAGATTTGATTCCGTTGATGTAATCTTGTAAACTGATTGTTTTATTCATTGGGAATTTGGAATTATTACAAATTAGGATTTAGGTAATTTTCGGAGTCTTATATTTTCTATTTTTGATAAGAATAAAATCCAAAAATATGAAAAAAACGATATATGCCTTATGTTTTGTAGGCGCAATTATCTATTCCTGTACAACAAAAACAGTGGCGACTTCTACGGCTTCTATCGACACCAGTGCAGAATACGTAGCTAAAGGTAAAACCGTATTTGACCAGCATTGCGGAAAATGCCACGGACTTCCGGAAGCTTCTGACCACACGCCGGAACAATGGAACAAGATCATCGCAAGAATGGCTCCGAAAGCGAAACTGAATCCGGACGAAACCAATTGGGTTCTGGCTTATGTAACGGTTAATGCGAAGAAGTAAATTTTGGGCAATCCCTCTCCAAGGCTTTAGCCAACGCTCGGGTCGGGCTATCCACTCATATCTTTTGCTTTTCCCAAGCTAAATCTTAGCTAAAAAGCAAAAGGATAACCGTTACTATCCCTATTGCGTCCATTATTGCATATAAAACAAAAGGAAACCATTAATTGGTTTCCTTTTTCTTGTTGCTTTTCGCTTTACTTTTGGTTTTCTTTTTCTTGGGTATTTTCTCTTTGATGAATTTTTCTTTGCTCTTCAAAAAGTCCAACATAGATTGATCATAAGCGAATTTTTTAGCTTCTTTCAAAATTTCCAATGCTTTTTTGAAATCCATTTTGATTTCAGACAGATAAGATTTTTGGATTAAAATTCTGCATTTGTCAATTCCTTTTATTTTCAAAGAATATTCGATGAGTTTTTCTGCTTCGTCCAAATCTTCATTATCCAAAAGGCATTTGATGTAATATCTTGGTGTGTTGAGATTCGTAACGTCACATTGCAATGCTTCTTCGAAATAGAGTTTTGCTTTTTCATAATCGATGAGCATTTCGCTGTATATTCTTCCCATCAGACAAAGCGAATCTGCATCTTCCGGGTCATAAGAAAGTGCGTAGTTCAATGCTTCCAGACAATCCGGCAAGTTGTATGGATAATTATCCAAAGCTTCGAAATAATATTTACTTTTAGTTAAGGTCATTTCTGTAGTTTTTTAATTCGTTTTTCACTTGAAGTCTTTCTTTTTTGAAAGATTTTTCCTGATAATTCTTTCTGAAATCAGTTCCCGAAAATGTTCTGATTGGATTTCCTCTTTGAACATTCAAATGATTATTCCAGGTTTCCTGCATTTGTTTTTGAAGCTGGATGATATTCTGTTCCAAAACTTTTTCTTTCAGTCTTTCAACCGAAAGTTTTTTATTCTCCAGTTGCGACCGGGAATCCTGCACGAATACACTTTGTCCTGTCGGAATATGAGTTGCACGAACAGCTGTGTTGACTTTATTCACGTTTTGCCCGCCACTTCCCTGACTTCTCGCCGTCTGAAACCGGATATCTTTTTCATTAAATTCAATTTTTTCCAAACCTTCCAGTTCGAAAATCCCGATAAACCAATTGCTTCTCTTATGCAGTTTTCTGAAAGTGCTTTTCCCAATCCAAAGAATGCTTCCGAGCCAGCTTTTAAGAAATTCATTGACTCCTTTTCCTTTTAAAAGTAAAGTCACAGATTTCAACGTCAGGTTTTCATCACCATTTTCACGGTGAATGATTTCGTAATCGATTTTATTTTGTTTTGCTTCCTCAAGGAAAACCTTCAGAACTTTGGCAACTACCCATTGACATTCCGAAGGTCCTCTTCCCGAGGTTATTTGTATGAGTTTTTCCATTTTTGTAAAATTTTTAAGATAGCTTCTCTGTTTTTAGCTTCTTTAATAAATGTTGATAATCTTTCTACCATTCGCATTCTGTACGGCAATCTTGTTCTTAAATCTGATGAAACATAGTTTTCCATTTCTAAAAGATGTTCCCGATTTCTTGCCCAGAATAACTTTCCTTTGAAATCTTCCTGGAAATAATAGGGACAACCAAAAACCTGGTCGTGTATCAAACCCTCTTCTCTTATAGAATTGTTTAGATACTTTTCAGATTTAGGCTGAACTTGAAAAGAAGAATCGCATTCGTCGCATTTTACAGTAACATTCTTAGGTTTCTCTTTCAAATTGCCTTGCTCATAGCGAATTGGATGTGCACAAATCGGACAATTGAGTTTTACAAATGCTTTGTAAATTACCAAGTCCAATCCGTTTTTCTTCAAATTACAATGATTACATTCTAAAGTCGCTTGCTTATAGTTATATTCATTTTTGACCACTGCATCTTCTCCGCAATCAGGACAAACAACGAGAATGTTTTCGTGATAATTGAAATATTCTTGTTTGTATATTTTTTTCATTTTGTTTAATTAATTTGTTGCTGATTGATTTCAGTTGATAGTGCTAAAAATTCTAACAACTATCAACCAAAACCTATCAACCATTTTATTTATCCATCCTCACAATTCGGGGTTGGAAAGTTCCTAGAATATCGACCAAATCGCTTTGTGAGTTCATCACTTCATTAATGTCTTTGTACGCCATCGGAGCTTCTTCGGCATTTCCGCCCAGCAACGTAACATTTTTAAGTTTTAATTCTTTCTTAATGTCATTTTGAGTAAAACGGTTTCTACATTCACCTCTCGAAAATTCCCGTCCAGCTCCGTGCGAAGCTGAATTTAAAGAATCTGGATTTCCTTTTCCACGAACGATGAAACCTTTCGCCGTCATTGAACCTGGAATCATTCCCAATTCATTTTCATTGGCTGGAGTTGCGCCTTTTCTGTGAACGATCACTTCTTTTCCGTTATGGATTTCTTTCCATGCGAAGTTGTGATGGTTTTCGATTCGGGCTTTTACTCTTCCTCCGACTGCTTTCACCAATCTTCTATGAATATCGTCTTGACAAGCCGAAGCGTAATCTCCCGCCAAATTCATTGCTGTCCAATATTCTAAGCCGAGATGCGTGTTCAAATCCAGCCAAGCGAAGTTTTGTGCTTCTTTTGGCAACGGACATTGTTCTGTCGCCACTCTCGAATAATACTGAGCGATTTCCGCTCCCAATCCACGAGAACCGCTGTGCGAAAGAACACCCAGATATTTTCCTTTTGGAAGTCCGATTTGTTCGTCTTCTTCCGTGATTTCAACCTCTCCAAATTCCACAAAGTGATTTCCACCGCCGGAACTTCCCATTTGTTTGATGGCTTTTCCTTTTAATCTTCTCAATATCGGAATCAAATCGAACGTATCTCTGTCGAAAATTTCGTGGTCGATGTGGGATTTGTGCGTTTCGTACATTCCGAATTTGGTATGTTCGGCAAGCGCTTTTTCATATTTGTCTTTTGCGCCATCGAGATATGAAATTGGCGTATCCAAAATACTGAGCGACATTCTGCAACCAATATCCATCCCGACTCCATAAGGAATCACTGCATTTTCAACTGCTAGAACTCCACCAATTGGAAGTCCGTAACCGCTGTGCGCATCAGGCATCAATGCACCTTGCGTTGCAATCGGCAGTTTCAAAGCGGTATAAAGCTGGTTTTTGGCTTCATCCGAAATATTGTTTCCGAAAATGTGAAAATCTGCTCGGCTTGTGTTGAGCATTCTTTTCTCGGTTTTCTTCGATGACAGCAAAGCTTCTGCAATTTGTCCGAAGGTTAAATCTTTTTCGAAGTGTTCCGGATTTTGGTGGATTTCCTTCAAAAGAGATTTTACGTGATGAATATTTTTGGTTGCAAAGTTTCTCTTCATAACTTCTAAAGCGATGTTGACGCTCTGATTATTTGGATACCCTAATTTTAATATATCTTTTCCTTTAAGTTTTAAATTTCCCATCTTTTTAGATTTTAGATAATAGATGTGAGATGATAGACCTTCCCACATCGAATGTTTTCAACTAATTTTTTAGTTGAGTAATTTTTTATCAAAATTTTCAATTTTTGTGAAAAATGTTGATTGGAGACGAAATCCCTAGCCCCGATTGCAGTGGAAATCCTTTTTTTGCGCTGGCTTGAAGCGTGGGCAAAAAAGATTGCAACGGAAAGCGGGATTAAGCTCCTAATAAAAATTGATTTCGGGAAAACTGTTTTGAGTTTGAAATATTGCGCAATAAAAAACCCGAAAATCTTACGACTTCGGGTTTTGATATTTCATTGTACTTATTCTAAGAGTGTACCAAACCACGAAGCCTCGCCTTTGCAAAAGGCAATCCTACAGATGTATGTTGATTGTATTTGAACATTGCTTCGATGTTTTTTTTATTGGTTGAACTTGATTTTCAGGTGCAAAGATAGAAATAAAATTTAATTACAAATTTTTTAAGCTAAAAATTTTTCCAAAATCTCCACTGCGCATTTCGGTAAATTGGTTCCCGGACCGAAAATAAAATCTGCACCATTGGCATACAAAAATTCATAATCCTGTTGCGGAATTACACCGCCAACAACAATGGTAATATCATCTGCACCCAGTTTTTTCAACTCTTCGACCACTTGTGGAACAAGTGTTTTGTGACCGGCGGCCAAAGACGAAACGCCTAAAATATGGATGTCATTTTCAACCGCCTGTTTTGCCACTTCTTCCGGAGTCTGAAATAATGGCGCAACATCGACATCAAATCCCATATCTGCGAAAGCTGTCGCAACCACTTTTGCACCTCGGTCGTGACCGTCTTGTCCCATTTTGGCAACCATAATTCTTGGCCGTCTTCCTTCTGCATCTTCAAATTTCTGGCTTAAAACAACGGCTTTTTCAAAGTATTCGTTTTTTCCTGCATTCATAGCGTAAACTCCTGATATGGTTCTGATATTGGCTTTGTAACGTCCGAAACTTTCTTCCATCGCATCGCTCATTTCTCCAAGTGTTACTCTTCTGCGGGCTGCTTCTATACAAAGTTCGAGAAGATTTCCATTACCTGTTTTCGCACAATCTCGAATTTTATTTAATATTTGGCTCACCGCCTCGGTGTTACGTTCGGCTTTTATTTTTTCCAAACGTTCGATTTGTTTTCGGCGGACTTCTGTATTATCGATGTCGAGAATATCGATGTCGGTTTGTTTTAGATTGGATTTGAAGGAATTAACACCGATGATAAATTCTTCTCCACTATCGATTTTTGCCTGTTTTCTCGCAGCAGCTTCCTCGATTCTCATTTTCGGGATTCCGGCTTCGATGGCTTTGGTCATTCCGCCTTCTTTTTCGACCTCATCAATGTATTTCATTGCTTCATCAATCATTTGTTGAGTTAGAGATTCAACTAAATGACTTCCACCCATTGGGTCAACAACGTCGCAAATTCCGCTTTCCTGCTGAAGAATAATTTGGGTGTTTCTGGCAATTTTCGCAGAATAATCTGTTGGTAAAGCGATTGCCTCGTCCAAAGCATTCGTATGTAAAGACTGTGTTCCGCCTAAAGCCGAAGACAATGCTTCAATGGCCGTTCTTGTGATATTATTAAAAGGTTCTTGTTCTGTTAAAGACCATCCGGATGTTTGGGAATGTGTTCTTAAGGCTAATGATTTTTGATTCTGAGGATTGAACTGTGTCAAAAGATTGGCCCAAATATATCGTGCCGCACGCATTTTGGCGATTTCCATAAAATGGTTCATTCCAATGGCCCAGAAAAAAGATAGTCTCGGAGCAAAATCATCGACGTTCATTCCGGCTTTGATTCCTGTTCTGACATATTCCAGACCGTCTGCTAAAGTGTAGGCCATTTCCAAAACCGGCGTTGCCCCGGCTTCCTGCATATGATAACCGGAAATAGAAATTGAGTTAAATTTCGGGATATTTTTGGAAGTGTATTCGAAAATATCAGCAATGATTTTCATTGATGGTGTCGGAGGATAAATGTAAGTGTTCCGAACCATAAATTCTTTCAGAATGTCATTCTGGATTGTTCCCGATAGTTTATCCTGCGAAACACCTTGTTCCTCTGCAGCAACAATATAGAAAGATAAAATCGGCAAAACGGCACCGTTCATTGTCATAGAAACCGAAATCTCATCCAAAGGAATCTGGTCAAACAAAATCTTCATATCCTCAACCGAATCAATCGCAACGCCTGCTTTTCCAACATCGCCAACGACTCTTGCGTGGTCGGAATCGTAACCTCTATGCGTTGCCAAATCAAAAGCTACTGACAATCCTTTTTGTCCTGCTGCGAGATTTCGTCTGTAAAATGCATTGGATTCTTCGGCGGTGGAAAAACCTGCGTATTGACGAATCGTCCAAGGTTTCTGAACGTACATCGTAGAATATGGACCACGAAGAAAAGGCGCAATTCCGGCTGAACTGTTCAAAATACTTTTGTTTTTTACATCTTCTGCAGCGTATTTTGATTTAAGTTCCAACCCGTCTTTTTCAAATGTGTAATTTTCTGAATTAGAATTGAATTCAATATTTTGAAAATCAGGGTTTTGATTTTTTATTTTGTGGCGCATTTTTCCTTTTATCTTCTGAAAGTAAATGTAATAAATTTTGAAAATGTGATGAACCACAAAAGGCACAAAAGTTTTGTTAATAAATGTAGAGAGAAATTATGATGATTATATTGTGATTTTTAAACGCAAAGGCACAAAAGGATTTTATGGAATTCGATGTTTAAGGCACAAAGATTTGACTTCGTCAAATTTTATCATAATGTTTTTATTATAAGCTTTTGTAATTTTTGAATGCAAAGCTTGCAAAGACTTTTTTCCAATATTGAAAATATTTTAAGGCTCGCAAAGACGTAAAACTCATCAAAGAACAAAGGCTGATAACAATTCGACTCCGCTCAGTGTGACAAGTCCAATACTATGGTTTCATTTCAATGATGTCAGTCTGAGCGGAGTCGAAGACTTTTTAGAATTAGAGTTTTTATTCCAAGCGACAATTTGTCATTATTTTTTGGATGGTCTTTTTTTTGAGAAATGTTCGTTGGCGGCGAAGCTGCGACAGGGATAGTAGTGGAAATCCTTTTGCTTTTTAGATTCTTCACTTCGTTCGGAATGACAAATGTTCTAAAAAGCAAAAGATTGCAACGGATAGCCCGGTGACAAAATAGCTTGGGAAAAGTTTTGGGTTTTGGCAGTCGCCCTAATTGTGTTGGAGAGTTTGAGGATGGGAGAGTTGGGGATTTTGAGAGTAAATAATTAACAAAAAATAAAATAAATATGGCAACAGGAAGTATTAATGTATCGGTGGAGAATATTTTTCCGCTTATCAAAAAGTTTCTTTATAGTGACCACGAAATTTTTCTGCGTGAGCTGATTTCTAACGCAACGGATGCGACGACGAAGCTAAAGCATTTGACAACAATTGGTGAAGCGAAGGTTGAATATGGTAACCCGATAATTGAAGTGAAAATTGATAAAGATGCGAAAACGCTGACTATCAAAGACCAGGGAATCGGGATGACTGGTGAAGAGGTTGAGAAATATATCAATCAGGTGGCTTTTTCCGGTGCCGAGGAATTTCTGGAAAAATATAAAGATTCGGCGAAAGATGCCGGTATTATTGGGCATTTTGGTCTTGGATTTTATTCGGCGTTTATGGTGGCGGAGAAAGTGGAAATCTTGACTAAATCTTACAAGGAAGATGCGAAAGCAGTTCGCTGGGTTTGTGACGGAAGTCCGGAATATACGCTTGAAGAAACGGAAAAATCTGACAGAGGAACGGAAATTATTCTTCATATCGCAGATGATTCTACGGAGTTTTTGGAGGAATTCAGAATTCGTGAACTTTTGACAAAGTATAATAAATTCAATCAGATTCCAATTAAATTTGGAACTAAAACTGAGACTTTGCCTTTGCCGGAAGGTGCTGCTGAAGATGCTAAGCCGGAAACAATTGAAGTTGATAATATCATCAACAATACCAATCCGGCCTGGACAAAAGCGCCTTCCGAACTTAAAGATGAGGATTACAACAATTTCTACCGAGAATTGTATCCGATGCAGTTTGAAGACCCATTGTTCCATATCCATCTGAATGTGGATTATCCGTTCAACCTGACAGGCGTTTTGTTCTTCCCGAAACTAGGAAATAATCTAAATATCGAGAAAGATAAAATACAATTGTATCAAAATCAGGTTTTTGTGACAGATGAGGTGAAGGGTATTGTTCCTGATTTCCTAATGTTGTTGAGAGGTGTTATTGATTCTCCGGACATTCCGCTGAACGTTTCCCGTTCTTATTTGCAGGCTGACGGCGCAGTGAAGAAAATCTCTTCTTACATCACGAAAAAAGTGGCGGACAAAATGGTTTCATTAATCAATGACAACCGTGAAGATTATGAAAAGAAATGGAACGATATCAAAATCGTTATCGAATACGGAATGATTTCCGAAGATAAATTCTATGAAAAATCTGACAAGTTTGCGCTTTATCCAACAACGGATAACAACTATTATCTTTGGAATGAATTGATTGAAAAAATCAAACCAACTCAAACGGATAAAGATGGAAAGACCGTGATTCTTTACGCTAACAATGCCGATGAGCAACACAGCTATATAGAATCTGCGAAAGAAAAAGGTTATGAAGTTCTGTTATTGGATTCTCCGATTGTTCCGCACCTCATCCAGAAATTGGAATCGTCCAAGGAAAATGTTTCTTTTGCGAGAGTGGATGCAGACCATATCAACAACCTTATCAAAAAAGATGAGCCTAAGATTTCTAAACTAAATGATTCGGATAAAGAGACTTTGAAGAAGGAGATTGAAGAATCAATTAATGACCAGAAGTTTACCGTTCAGCTTGAAGATTTGGATTCTACGGATGCGCCCTTTACATTGACTCAGCCGGAGTTTTTCAGAAGGATGAAGGATATGCAGGCGACTGGCGGTGGCGGAATGTTCGCAATGGGTGGTTTCCCAGAGATGTATAATCTGGTTGTGAATTCTAATTCTGATTTCGCAGGAGAATTATTGAAAAAAGATAATGCTGATGATAAAAAAGCGATGATTAATCAGGCTTTGGATTTGGCAAAATTGTCTCAGAATCTTTTGAAAGGAAAAGAGCTGACAGATTTTATCAAGCGTAGTTTTGAGAGTTTGAAGTAAAGACCTTAAATATAATGTAAATAAAAAAGGAACTCAATTTTGAGTTCCTTTTTTATTATTTAATTTTCGAAAGTACATCTACCGTTTCTTCCAGATAGAAATCTCTTTCAAGATTTTTTCTCCAGTTTTCAGTTTTCTTGGCAAATGCTTCGTCTTTTTTGATACGTTCTGCTTCGTCCTGATGAATGGTAAATTTCAATCCGTTATTGAATTTATCCAAACCTTTGAACTTCTCGATTTGCGCTTTACGTGTTTTCATCAGCTCATTGAATTTGGTTTGATTCAACGTGATTGTTTCTTCTTTGTCAAGCGCTTCTTTCCATTCTGCAGATTCCTGCAACATTTTGTAATTGTTGTTATCCACCAATTGTTTGTCTAATTCTGCTTGCAATTGAGGAACATTAAGTCCGGTCAATTTTTTATAAGAAGTCGTTTCGATTTTGTCCCAAGGTAATGCAAATTGGTCAAAACGTTCTCCAACTTCTGCATAAGAGAAGAAATCTTTCATCTTAAGATCCGCTTCTACACCTTTTCTTTGGGTAGATTCTCCGGAAACTCTATAGAATTTTTGAATTGTCAATTTCAAAGCTCCGAAATCATCATTCGTATTCAGGAATCTATTCAATTCTACAAACGTCTGAACGGTACCTTTTCCGAAAGAACTAGGCGAACCAATAACAGCTGCTCTTCCATAATCTTGGAAAGCTCCTGCAAGGATTTCTGAAGCGGAAGCCGATAATTCGTTTTGCATCACTACCAACGGACCTGTCCAGATTGGCTCATTCGATTTGTTACTAAGAACCTGGATTTTTCCTCTGCTGTCTTTTACCTGAACATACGGGCCAGCATTCATAAACAATCCCATAATATCACCAACTTCGGTCAAAGAACCACCGCCATTGCTTCTAAGATCAAGGATTATTCCTTCTACATTTTCTTTTTTAAGTTTGATTAATTCTGCTTTGATATCATCAGAAGCATTTCTACCTGTAGGGTCTTCAAAATCTACGTTGAAACTTGGAAGGTAAATGAATCCATATTTTTTACCATTTTTAGAATTAACAACAATACTTCTTGCAAATGTATCTTCGATTGCCACTTCTTCACGAATCATCGTTACTTCTTTGATGGTCTTGTCTTTTTTCTCAACTGTTAAAGTTACAGGTGTTCCTTTTTCTCCACGAATCAATCTTACCGCTTCGTCAGACAACATCCCGACAACGTTGACAGGTTCTTCATTTGGTTTTGATTTTACTTTCAGGATTTTATCACCGGCGGTCAGTTGTTTTGATTTCCAAGCTGGTGCACCAATGGTTAATTCACCAAGATATAAGTAACCTCTTTTTTCTTGGATCAAAGCCCCGATGCCAATCACTTTTCCGGTGAATTGCATGTCGAATTCTTCTTTATTTTTCGGAGAGAAATAATTGGTGTGCGGATCAAAAACTTCGGTATAAGCATTCATATAAACTGTAAACCAGTCCATTTTCTTTCTTTTCTTGAATCTTCTGAAAGAATCTGTAATCAAGTCTTTTACCTCAGCAGTTGCTTTTTCACGCTTCTTTTCCATAGAAAGTGGCGCATATTTTATCGTGTCCGGAAGTTTGTTATTTACCACAGAATCTTTTTTCTTTTTCTGAGCCTCTTCCTTGCTGTTCATCGTTTCAATTTCCTGAAGGATATTATACTTGATGTATTTTTTCCACTCTTCACGTTGCTGTTTTGCATCAACAGGATTAACCCTTTTCTTTGGTTCGATGGTCAAAACATCATCCTCATCCAAATTGATTGGTTTGGAAAGGATATCCTGAGTCATTTTATCAATCTCATCTACACGCTGATAAAGTCTGTCGATTGTCAGTTTATAGAAAACAAGATTTCCTTGGTTAAGGTAATCATCCAGTTTTGTGTAATGCTTTTTGAACTCATCCATATCAGATTGCAGAAAATATCTTTTGGAAGCATCTACGCTTTCAAAATATTTATCATAGACATCCTGGGAATAAGCATCGTTAATCGGTTTTGGACTGTAATGAAGATAGGAAAGTGTATTTTTTACGCTGACCATAATGGTCTGCATTTTTTCATCATCATTTTGAGGAGAGTTGAAACAGAACATCAGCGTCATCAGCGGCGCAAACATCAGTAGTTTCTTTAACTTGATTTTTTTGAACATATAAATTTTAAATCTGTACTTGGATTAGTATTTTTTTCTTTTTGAATGTTACTGAGATATTCAAAAACGAAACCAAATTTAACACCTTATTTTAATTAAAGTATTATAAATTGGTTATTTTTGAAAGAATTATGAAAATATCGCAAAAAGCGAAAAAAATTAAATAAAATTTATGAGTAAACCATTGATTCTGGTAACCAATGACGACGGAATTACTGCGCCTGGCATCAGAAAATTAATTAGCATAGTCAACCAAATTGGCGACGTTATTGTTGTAGCTCCTAATTCTCCTCAAAGTGGAAAAGGTCACGCCATCACCATCAACTCAACTTTAAGTTTCGAGGAATTAAACCTGGATGGACCTCAAAAAGATTTCTCCTGCTCAGGAACCCCTGTGGATTGTGTGAAAATGGCATTAGATAAAATCCTTCCAAGAAAACCGGATTTGGTAGTTTCTGGAATTAATCACGGTGCGAATTCTTCTATCAATGTTATTTATTCCGGAACGATGTCTGCAGCGGTAGAAGCTGGTGTGGAAGGTCTGCAAGCCATCGGATTTTCACTTTCCGATTTGAAATGGGAAGCAGACTTTGACCAGGCTGAAGATTTTATTAAAGATATTATTCTTAGAACTTTGGAAAACCCAATGCCTAAAGGAGTTGTCCTGAATGTTAATATTCCCAAATTAAACAAGGAAGAAATCAAAGGCATCAAAGTTTGTAAGCAAGCCAACGCCAAATGGGAAGAAAGTTTTGACGAAAGAACCAACCCGCACGGAAGAAAATATTACTGGTTGACAGGCTATTTCAACAATATGGATGAGTCTGAGGATGCAGACGAAACGGCTTTGGAAAATGGTTATATCAGTATTGTACCTGTAAAATTTGATTTGACAGCTTACGAATATATGAACGAACTCAATTCAATTTATAAATAAAAATGAATGGAGTTTATCAGACAATATTTGCTTTCTAAAGGCATTCCGCTTACTGAAGAAAACTGGAGGCCTTTTGTGGAGAAAAACTTTAGAAAAGAATACAAGAAAAAAGATATAATTCTTAATAAAGGTGAGGTGGATAATTATCTGTCTTTTGTTGAAAATGGAGCAGCAAGGCTCTTCTTTATGAAGGAAAATAAAGAGCTGACTATAAGATTTGTATTTCAAAATCAATTCCTTACGGCTTATGATTCTTTTACTCAAAGAACACCTTCCAGATGCGACATAGAAGCATTAACCGATATGGTGGTCTGGCAGATCCATTATGATGATTTGCAGGAGATCTACAGAACTCAGACTATTGGTAATCTGGTTGGTAGACTGACTGTTGAAGCGCTTTATGTAGAAAAACTAAACAGAGAATTTTCTTTTCTAAGTGAAACTGCAGAAGAACGATACCTTTCACTTTTGAGAGAGCAGCCAGACCTGTTTCAAAAAATTCCATTGAAGCATATCGCCTCTTATATGGGTATTACGCCACAGGCACTTAGCAGAATCAGAAAACGAATTTATTAACCATGGTTCATTTTATTTGAACTAAATAAACTATACTTTTGCCTAAAATCAATTCTGATTAAAAAATCCGAATGAGGGAAGAAAGGCGTTTAGAGAAATCTGAATGCTTTTTTTAGCAATGATAGAAGGGTAGAAACTAATAAAAAAAACCGCTAATCTAATTAGCGGTTTCTATTTTTATATTAATTAAAAGCATTGTCATAAGTCATTGATGAAAAATCGATTTTCAGAATGGCTTTAGAATCTATTGGTGTTCCGTTGCATTTGGCTGGAATCCAAGTTTTGCCAACCTTTGTTGCGGCGTCTTTCAAATCTTTAAGGAAAGGTTCGCTGTTCGCCACTTTTGGTCCGGCTTCAACTTTAGACAAAATTCCGTCTTTGTTTATGTCAAGTTTTACAAAGAACAATCCATTGATTGAATAAGTGCTCCAATTGACGTTCTGCTGCAATTTTTCTTTCAATTCTTTGATATATTTATCCGTTCCGCCAGGATACCTCAAACTTTTGAACTGAGAAGGATTACAAGACTCGTCTTTTATTTGATAAATTCCTCTTACACTGTAAGTCACCGAACTTGTAGAAGCATCCGCCATTGGAATATCGATATTCAAGGATTCTTCAACGTCGTTATTTTGAGCAAAAGCTAATGTAGATATCAGCAGGCTCAATGAAAATAGTATTGATTTCATAGTATTTGATTTATAATAAATTAGAAAGAAATTTTATGCCAAAATAACTCTGATTAGCAACAAATTACAAAACTTCAATCTGGTTTTTTAATAAATCTTCGAATTCGTCTCTTTTTCTGATAAGATGTGCTTTTCCGTCCAAGAACATTACTTCCGCTGGCTTCAATCTCGAATTGAAATTCGAACTCATCTCAAAACCATAAGCGCCTGCGTTTCTGAAAACAATCACATCACCTTCTCTTACTTCATTGATTTTTCTGTCCCAAGCAAAAGTATCTGTCTCACATATGTTTCCAACCACAGTATAGATTCTTTCCGGACCTTTTGGATTGGATAGGTTTTCGATAATATGATAAGAATCGTAGAACATCGGACGAATCAAATGATTGAATCCGGAATTAACACCTACAAAAACGGTCGCTGTAGTTTGTTTGATAACATTGGATTTTACCAGGAAATGTCCACTTTTACTCACCAAAAATTTTCCAGGCTCAAACCAAAGCTGGAATTTTTTCCCAGAAGTTTCCTCGTGTTTTTTAATCGCAGCATTAACTTTTTTCCCAAGAGATTTCACATCTGTTTCGATGTCGCCGTCTTGATAAGGAACTTTGAAACCGCTTCCCATATCCAGATATTTCAGATTTGGGAAATGTTCTGCCAGTTCGAACATAATATCAAGACCTTGAAGAAAGACGTCCGGATCTTTGATCTCGCTTCCTGTGTGCATATGAAGCCCTTCAACATTGATGTTAGTGGATTTCATAACACGTTCGATGTGACGAAGCTGATGAATGGAAATGCCAAATTTGGAATCGATGTGACCTGTCGAGATTTTATAATTTCCTCCTGCAAAAATGTGCGGATTGATTCTCACAAAAATCGGATAAGAACTACCGAATTTATTTCCAAATTGCTCCAAAATCGAAATGTTATCGATATTGATATGAACATTCAGAGACATTGCTTCCTCGATTTCTGCAAGGTCAACACAGTTTGGTGTGAAAAGGATTCTGTCGTTTGAGAAACCAGCTTTCAAACCCAATTTCACTTCGTTGATAGAAACACAGTCAAGAGAAGCGCCTAACTTTTCCACGTATTTCAGGATATTGATATTGGTTAAAGCTTTGGCTGCGTAGAAAAATCTTGTGTTCTTCGAGAAAGAAGAAGTCAGTTTTTCGTATTGTTCGCGTATCGAATTAACGTCATACACATAAACGGGTGTCCCGAATTCTTTTGCTATAGCCAGCAAATCCTGATTTGTCATAAGTTAAATTTTTAAAAATAAAAAGGCAGATTCTTACAAAAAGAGTCTGCCGCAATAGATATCTTATGCATGCAACTCTTTATACATTCCAAACCTTAGAGAACCTCACAGCTCCCTTTTTTCCGATTTTGCTTTGTTTAAAATATTGCATTGCTTTTGTTAAAATTTTTCGCAAAATTAGAGTTTATCTGTAAATCCTGCAATGTTTTTATTTCAAGATTTAAAATTAGGATAATAGAAAGATTATTTTTTCTTTGTTGGTAGTAAATAAACAATTCCGATATTACTTTTAGGAATTCCATCCAGAAGATTATTTGTGATTCTTACGTTGTATCCATAAATCACTTTTACACGCATCAAACCAAATCCAATCTCCGGTCTAAAATATAAATTAGAATTTTTAAAGTCTGTAAAATAAATAAAGTTAGCTCCTAATGCCATTGCTCCAACTCCTCCGGAAACCCAACCTCCAATTTTTGGACCGATGATAAAGTTTTTTCCAGTCAGTAAATTAACTTCAGTCGAAACAAAATAAGCAGAAGAAAGCGGGTGATGACCATTGGTTGAATTCTTGTATTTTGCTAAACCAACTTCTACAAAAAGAGAGTTTTTCCAAAAATTAATTCCTGTAAGAACTGTTAGTTGTCTTTCTGTTTGTAGGGAATCTTTTAAGGATTGAGCAGAAATATTGATGCTCTGAAATATAATAATTAAAACAAAAAACCGAAGAATTCTTTTCATCAATTTTTATTTTTCAGGAAGCGAAGAAATGTCATACTCATTCCTCAAAAGTGCCAACTGCAAATCATTCTGCAACTCCTGTGTAAATCTAGGCACAGGCAACATCAGCTTTTTGATTTTCTCCAAAGACTGAATCTGATGATACAATTCATAAAACCCAAAACCGATTAATTTGCCTTTCTCCAAAACCAAAAATGATTTTTCGCCCAAAGTTCGTCCGGATGACGACCAGATTTCATTCCTTCCTTTGAGATTGATTTTATGAGTGAATTCTATCAAATCCTTTAGTTCTTCTCTGGATTTGATGTAATTAATAGCCTTCAAACCTTGCGTAAAACTCTTGAATCTCAGTAAGGGTTTATCTTCCTGAAGTTTAATTTTCTCAAGAATATATTTGTTCTTTCTGTAAAACAATCCAAAGGTCAATTGTTGTCTTTTTTGGATGCCCTTATTTTGCATCATTAGTTTGGCAATCAAGTCAGTTCCAGTCAGTTCATAAGAGATTTTCTCTGTCTCTTCCTGGATTTTTTTATACTTCGCTTTATCAGAATCGAAAATTTTCTTGGCAGATTTGTAAAGGTCTTCCACAACATCGGAGCTAATGATTTTCCCGTCTGAGTTTTGAAAATATAGAATTCCTCTTTCGTTTGGCAAATCTTCTGTCAAAATCTGAACTTTGCTAATGTAGTCTTTCTCCAGATTTTCTTCCTGTTGTGATTGGATTATTTCGTTGTTTTTGTCTTTGATAATCAGTAATTTAAACAAATCCAAAGTTGCTCTTGCGTCCCCACTTGCACGATGCGCTTCACTCAATGGAATGCCGATTGACTTACAAAGTTTACTTAAGGAGTAACTTTTCTCATCCGGAATCAGATTTTTAGCTAATGGAATTGTGTCTAAAGTTTTGATTGTGAAGTCGTAACCGAGACGTTTGAACGATTGACGAAGCATTCTGTAATCGAAATCGATATTGTGACCAACTAATACAGAGTCCTTGGTTATTTCTACCACACGTTTAGCAATTTCGTGAAATTTCGGAGCTGTAATTACCATTTTTGAGGTAATTCCAGTCAGCTTTTGCACAAAAGCAGAAATCTCTGCTTCGGGATTCACGAGGGAGATAAATTGGTCTGTAATCTCGTGACCATCAAAACGATAGATGGCAATTTCTATAATGCTTTCTTTCCTAAAAGGCGCTCCGTTACTTTCTATGTCTATTATTGAATACAAATGACTAAATACAAATCCTTTCGCAAATGTAAGGATTTGTATTTTGCGAAAGGAGTTTTTTATAAACCTATTGCTTAATAAATTTAGAATGATGTGTTTTTTTATCCGTCGTTATTTTTAAAATATAATTACCAGGTCTTAGTGCGGATACGTTTATCTTATTATTTTCAATTCCTGATTCTGCTTTTATCAGTCTTCCGGACAAGTCATATATTTTCGTTTTTTTGATTTTTTCTTCCGAAGCTTGAAGATTAAGTATGTTTTTTACGGGGTTAGGATAGATTTGGATTTTGAGACTTTGTGATTCGTGTGTAGCAAGAGGGTTACAATTTGGGTCATAAGTGTCGCCGTCAATTTGCCAGTTTTTTGTGTTAATAAGAAAATCTCTTGCGGAAACTGCTTCATTGCTTGAGTAAACCATTGGCGTATTACCGTTAAAAAGTATATTATTTGGTGTATTGATATTATTTGCCCAGCCAATGAGTGTTTTATTATAATTGTCACAATCTATCCCTGAACCATACAACATAAAATTGTTAATCAGTCCGCTGGTAGTGAGATTTTTCAAATTCCATTTTCCGAGATTCTGATTGAATTTATTAGCTGAGAAAAACATACTGCCCATGCCTCTGACGTTGGTCGTATCCCAATTTTCAATATTCTGATTAAAAAGGATTGCAAGACTAAACATTCCAGTCATATCAGTAACTTTAGAAATATCCCAACTACCGATGGGTTGATTGAACGAAAGGGCTGTATAAAACATAAAAGCCATATTCGTTACATTAGAAGTATTCCAATTCCCAATAGGTTTGTCAAATCTGAGCGCGTTTAAAAACATATTATACATACTTCTTACTGACGAAGTATCCCAGTTTCCAATATCCCCGTTAAAAATAGTGTTGCTTTGAAACATCGACTCCATACTTGTCACTTTTGATGTATTCCAATTATTCAGAGATTGGTTAAAAGAATTAGCCACTTCAAACATATGAGACATATTGGTTACATTCAATGTATTCCATTTTCCAATATTTTGGTTAAAAGCAAGTGCACCGCTAAACATATAAGACATGTCTGTAACTTTGGAGGTATCCCAATCGGTTATATCCTGATTAAAAATATCCGCAGAAAAAAACATAGTTGACATATTGGTTACATTCGATGTATTCCAGTTTGAAATTGATTCATTAAATAAATCGGCATTGTAAAAAGCCCAAGACATGTTGGTTACATTAGTCGTATCCCAATTATTGATTTGTGAATTAGCTCTCAGTCTCGGACATTGATAAAATAAACGGCTTAAGTCACATCCGGGCAAAAAAACAGGAGTATCCGCAGCAGTACAATCTAAATAGCTACAGTAGGTAAACTGTATTTTTTTCCAATTAATATTGCCCCATTGTACAATATCCAGTATTTTTTGTGTATCACCATAAGAGCGTGTTGGTCCCTCACTAGTAATACCGTGAAAAACCATTTGTGAAAAATTACCACTCCCGTTGCTAACCTTAACGTAATAAGTAGCTTCAGAGGTATTTGGATTAATAGGATTTCCAAAATCCAGCAATATTGCATTCCCTACAGTAGATGTTACATTGTTCAGTATTCCATTATGGGAAGGAAAACCTGCTTCTTCCCAATAAATTGTATAATCAGTTCCAACACCCGGAAAATATACTTGACTATTAGTAGAGTGCTGCATCTGATTACCAACCCACATAAGGTAACTAGGATTATTAGGTTTCCAAATAGTAATAAACTCATTTTGGGAAAAACAATATATAAAGCAAAAAAGAGATAAAAGGAGAGATATTTTTTTCATTTGTGTAATTTTTTGAATAATATAAATGTAACAATTATTTTAAATTTACATTATATATAGATATTGAATAATACAGATTTTCACTATTAATCAGGTTTAAAATATAATTTCATTTACATTTTTTTCATAATATTCTAGAGCTATCCAAAATAATTCCTTTAATTACAGAAAATATATTATTGTTCTTAGAAAAGTTTGAAGAGGAAAAAAAGGTCTCTTGAAAAAGAATTAAATATGCAGCAATTAGCCCAAAAATGTGACACAAACGTTTCTTACTTTTCTAAATTTGTCAATCATTATAAGAAAGATAATTTTATTTCTTTATATTGGAGTAAAACATTTTATCACTCAGTAAATTGCTCAAAATCCGGGTTAATACCGCGCAAAGCTTCTCTAAAAATTTCAAAGAAAAATATAATATATCACCTTCTTATTTTTTAAAGTTTAAATAAATAATCTGAAGTAAGTATTTGATAATTCCCATACAATATACTTAATGCAAATTTAATCATATACACATTTCGTATGTTTTTCCGAAAAGCGCTCTGTTACTTTCTATATCTATTACTGAGTACATCTACATTTTTCCTTCTACAAAGTTAAGAAACTTGAGAAACTTCCTTTCTCAAACATTTTGTTGTTGATCAATTCTATTTTCTTTATGGAACTGACAGGCACAATAGTAACAATTTTATGTCCTTTTTCAACGTAAAAAAAATAAGCGCTGTTAGAATCAATTAGGTAAATGTCTTTTTGATTTCCAGAATCATCTGTAATCCTATGTTTGATTTTTAAATTATTATTCGCAATTCTGTCTTTTACATTAATTCCTGTTCCTAAACCTCCACCAAGGAAGAAAGCGGAAATCATAAATGCTATCGCGAAATAAGCCTGCTTTTTGATATGGATTTTCAAATCAATGTCTGCTGCGTCAGGATTTTTTTTAAGAAAACTCTTGCTGACAATAGAATCACGAACCCACTTTTTGTGACTATTTTTAGCAAGAAAATTATAATAAAGAAAGAATACTATAACCATCAAAGTTACTGTTAATAAGATGATTGGCTGAGAAGTCAATTCTGCAATCGGACTTATCAAAATGTCCATTATTGAAGAATATTTTAGAAAATTAATTCCCAACATATAGAAAAAAACGCCATCTCTAAGTATCCCGAGAATAATGAGATATAAATAACCTAAAGGTAAAAATGTCTGTAGTTTTTCAATCAGTTTGTAGTCCATTCAGTAGTTTTTATCTCCTTTTCTTCATACTGAACATTCCCAAGATAAACTTAGCGCCTTCTCTTGCCAGAGTATTTAGAAAGGTTTTTCCGGCGCGACTTTCAATGACTTGCTCAAACATTCCTGCTTCTTCTTTTGGTTGTGCAGGTCTTCCTCTTGTTGGCGTTGGGATTACGGTTTGCGTATGTTCTTCGATTCTTTTGTTGAGGATTTCGTAGGCACTTTCTTTATCGATGTCTTGTTCGTATTTTTTGACAAGATTAGAATTTCTGGTCAGTTCATCGATTTCTGATGCGGTTAAGATATCCATTCGGCTTTCAGGCGAAATCAAATAAGTTTGGACTAAAGGTGTCGGAATTCCTTTTTCGTCCAATGCGGTTACAAAAGCTTCTCCGATTCCAAGATTTTGGATGAGTTCATTGGCTTTGTAAAATTCTGTCGTTGGATAATTTTCTACCGCTTTATCAATTTCTTTTCTGTCTTTTGCAGTGAAACCTCTCAAAGCGTGCTGAATTTTCAACCCTAATTGGCTCAAAATATTTTCAGGAACATCGCCAGGAATTTGAGTGATAAAATAAATTCCGATTCCTTTGGAACGAATCAACTTTACCATCGTTTCGATTTGGGAAAGCAAGGTTTTTGAAGCTTCATTAAATAATAAATGCGCCTCATCTATAAACAAAACCAATTTTGGTTTTCCACTGTCGCCTTCTTCAGGAAAGGTCATATAAATCTCGGCAAACAATGATAAAATGAACGTGGAAAAAAGATTAGGCTTATTCTGAATATCATCAACTCGGAAGATATTCACAACACCTTTTCCATCTCTGGTTTTTAGCAAATCATCCACTTCAAAACTTGGTTCTCCAAAGAAAGTTGTTGCGCCTTGTTGTTCCATCGCAACAATCGAACGAAGAATGGCACCCAAAGATGCGGGAGCAATCGAGCCGTAATTGTCAGCCAATTCTTTTTTACCAATCGGATTATCAGTCACATATTGCAAAACTTTTTTCAAATCCTGTAAATCCACCAAAGGCAAAACTTTGTCATCACAATATTTGAAAACAATAGACATAATGCTTTGTTGAGTGTCATTCAATCCAAGAATCTTACTCAATAGAATTGGTCCGAATTCTAAGACTGTCGCACGAAGTTTCACACCTTTTGCGCCGGAAATTGTCATCAATTCTACAGGAAAACTCTGTGGAGAATAAGGCAATTGCGTTTTAGAATATCGATCTTTGATGTTATCATTTTCTGTTCCGGCTTCGGCTATTCCGGATAAGTCACCCTTGATGTCCATTACCAAAGTCGGGATGCCTGCATGAGACAGTTGCTCTACAAAAACCTGAAGTGTTTTGGTTTTTCCTGTCCCAGTCGCTCCGGCAATTAAGCCGTGTCTGTTAACGGTTTTTAGAGGGATAGAAACATTAACTTCTGTAATAACTTCTCCATCCAGCATTCCTTTTCCGAGGATAATGTGTTCACCTTTTGGATTGTACTTGGCGTTGAGGTCGGTTATGAATTTTTCTTTATTTGACATCGATTGGTTTTTTCAATCCTTAAATTTAAAAATAATTTTCAGAAACAATTTAAAACTTGAGTGAATTATAAAGTTATCACAGGATTTTATTTTGATATCAATTATCTTTGTCATCTAATGTTTTTTGTATGCGCGCTTACAACACAAAAAATTTCCTCAAAATACTCATCAGTCTTCATAAAAGTGACACACTGAGTATCCTTTTTCCAACAATGCTTCTCGTAGGAGTTTATTCTTACGGCATCTATTATTTGGAAGTAGAATATCTGCATTTGACGTCCAAATCTTCGGTGATTAATATCGGAATGATTCATTCTTTACTGGGATTTGTCTTGTCTTTGCTTTTGGTTTTTAGGACTAATACAGCCTATGACCGTTGGTGGGAAGGACGAAAACTTTGGGGAAAATTGGTCAATGACAGCCGAAATTTTATGATTAAGATGAGTAGCATCTTGGATGATAAAGATGTTAAAACCAAAACTCAGATCGCACGTTATCTTAAACTTTTTCCTCATTTGCTGGCAACAAATCTTTCCAAAGAATCAACAAGATTGGTTTTGGATGAGGATTTTACAGACCTTAAAAAAGAACTGAAACATCACGGACCTGCAGAATTGGTTTTTCTGATGACCAAAAAATTGTTTCAATTAAAAAAAGAAGGTAAGATTTCCGAAACAGAAATGTTGGTTTTGGATACTCAGCTATCAGGATTTTTGGATGTTTGCGGAGGTTGTGAAAGAATCAAAAATACACCAATTCCATACTCTTATTCATCATTCATCAAGAAGTTTATTGTTTTCTATGTTTTGGCTTTGCCAATCGCGAATGTTGTGAATCTTGGATTTTTTATGATTCCGATTACGATGTTTGTGTATTATGTTTTGATGAGTTTGGAGCTGATTGCAGAAGAGATAGAGGATCCTTTCAATAATGATGAAAATGATATCCCGATGGAATCCATCGCGCAGAATATCGAGAGAAATATCGATTTAATTTTAAATAAAGCTTGATTTTGACAAAAAAACTGAAACTAGAAGAGCTAGGAAGAATAGATGTAGAAACCTTCAAAAAAACAGCTAAAATTCCTTTGGTTGTGATTTTGGACAGCGTGAGAAGTATGCACAATGTTGGTGCGATTTTCAGAACTGGCGACGCTTTTCTGATAGAAAAAGTGGTGCTTTGTGGGATCACGCCTCAGCCACCTCATCGTGAAATTCATAAAGCGGCTCTTGGTGCAACAGAGAGTGTGGATTGGATTTATGAGCAGGATATTAATGTAGCTATTGACCACCTTAAAAAGGAAAACTTCGAAATCATTGGGATTGAGCAAACTTCGTCAAGTCAATTGATAACAGATTTTGAAATTAATCCAGAAAAAAAATATGCTTTAATTCTCGGAAATGAAGTCGATGGAATCAGCGATGAAGCTTTACCAAATATTGATACTTTTCTGGAAATTCCTCAACTTGGAACCAAGCATTCCCTGAACGTAAGTGTCTGTGGCGGAATCGTAATTTGGGAATTTGCAAAGAATCTTAATCTTACAAAATAAAAAACTGCAAACACAATGAAGTGCTGCAGTTTGAAATAAATCTAATAAAAAGTAAAAATGAAAGGCGACAAAGATATATTTTTATTTTTATATAAAGCAATAGTTGTTGTAAAAAAATATAAAATTTTTTAAAATCTTTTGTGGCTAAGTAATTTTTGTAAATTAGCATAATGTTTATCAAAGATTACATTTCCAAAGACTATCCGGCTTTCGGCGTCAGAGACTCTATAGAAGAAGCTTCTGAGGTTGCTAAGGAATTTGGATATTCCCACGTTTTCATTGTGAGCAAGGGTATTTTTCTTGGTGGATTGAGTCAGCCGTTTCTGGAAGACAGTCCGGAAGGCAATCTGGATTCGCTTAATATCCATTACGAGCGTTTTGCGATTATGGAGGACAGTAGTTTGCTGGACAGCATCAAGCTTTTCCACACCTTCAACGCAAATGTAGTTCCTGTTATTTCCAAAGAGGAAAAATATCTGGGTTATATCTCTTGCGACGATATTTTCAATGAGTTTTCCAAATATCCTTTGTTTTCCGAAAACGGGGCGATTTTGACAATTCAAACCACAGGATTGCATTATTCTATGACAGAGATTTCTCAGATTGTAGAAAGTAACAATGGCAAAATCTACGGCACATTCATCAATGCTATAAAAGACGACAGTGTAGAAATTACGCTCAAAATCAGCAATGAAAATCTAAGTTCTATCGATGAGACTTTTGAACGTTACGGCTATGTTGTGGTGCATAAACATTATGATGACGAGAAAGAAGAACTGTTGAAAGACCGTTTTGGGTTTTTCCAGAAATTTTTAGAAATATAATTGATGAAGGCAGCTATCTATTCTCAAAAAAAAGATCTTGATACGTTTTTGTATCTCAACCGATTCATTTCCGAATTGGCGTTGCGAGAAGTAGCAGTTGTTCTTCACGCAGAGATGGCGGAGAATCTGAATTTTTCCAAAGAATTTGATACATTTTCCGGAAAAGAAGAGCTTAAGAATAAGAATGTCAATATCGTTTTTAGTTTTGGAGGCGATGGAACGATTCTGAATGCTTTAACCTTTATTCAAGACCTTGAAATCCCGATTATTGGAGTTAATACAGGGCGATTAGGATTTTTGGCAAATTTCCGAAAAGACCAGATTTTCGATGAATTGGATTCTATTATTCTCGATAAAAATTATAATATCAGCGAACGTTCGGTAATTAAAATTACAACGGATGATAATTCTCAGATTGATTTTCCATTTGCTTTGAATGATGTCAGCCTTTCCAGAAAAGAAACAACATCAATGATTACTGTGGAATCTTATATTAATGATGAATTCCTGAACGTTTTCTGGGGTGATGGATTGATTGTTTCTACACCAACAGGTTCTACCGCCTATTCATTAAGTTGTGGAGGTCCGATTATTTCTCCAAGTAATGACAACTTTGCGATATCACCTATTGCTCCTCATAATCTGAATGTTCGTCCGCTCATAGTAAAAGACGATTCCAAGATAAAATTGACGGTCAAAAGCCGTGTTCCGCAATATACTTTAGCTTTGGATTCCAGACTTTATCATATGGATGTTGGTAGCGAAGTTGTAATTGAGAAAGCCGAATTTTCCTTGTTTCTCATTAAACCAAAAAATTTCAGTTTCTACGAAACGATTCGTCAAAAACTGCTTTGGGGAAATGATAAGCGGAATTAAAAACAAAAATTATTATCTATAACATAGGATTTGTAAAAATGAAATTTGAATTGTTAATAATTTCGTAAGTTTACAGTCCAAAAAATCTTAAAAAATATAATAAAAATGAGCAGAAAATTTCCGGCAGGAGTTGCCACTGGTTCTTTAGTAACAGAGATATTTGATTATGCCAAAGAGAAGCAATTCGCACTTCCGGCAGCTAATGTGATTGGTTCTAGTAACATCAACGCAACGTTAGAAACTGCTGCAAAACTTAATGCTCCAGTAATTATCCAGTTTTCAAATGGAGGTTCTATCTTCAATGCTGGAAAAGGATTGAGTAACGATGGACAAAAAGCGGCGGTTCTTGGAGCTGTTGCTGGTGCAAAACATATCCACACTTTAGCAGAAGCTTATGGAGCAACTGTTATTCTTCACACAGACCATTGTGCTAAGAAATTGTTACCTTGGGTAGATGGACTTTTGGATGCAAGTGAAGAATATTACAAGCAAAACGGAAAGTCTCTTTACTCTTCTCATATGTTAGATTTCTCAGAAGAGCCAATTGAGGAAAACCTGGAGGTTTCTGCAAAATACTTCGAGAGAATGAACAAAATGGGGATGACTCTTGAAATCGAATTAGGAGTAACAGGAGGAGAAGAAGATGGTGTTGACAACTCTGATGTTGACAGCTCAAAATTGTATACTCAGCCAGAAGAAGTAGCACACGCTTACGAAGTTTTGAAAGCGGTTTCTGACAACTTCACAATTGCAGCGGCTTTCGGAAACGTACATGGTGTTTACAAACCAGGAAACGTAAAATTGACTCCGAAAATTCTTGACAATTCTCAGAAATATGTTCAGCAAAAATTCGGAACGGGAGATAAACCTGTGAATTTCGTATTCCACGGTGGGTCAGGTTCTACGTTGATGGAAATCCGTGAAGCTATCAGTTACGGTGTTGTAAAAATGAACATCGATACAGATTTACAATTCGGTTACACAGAAGGAATCAGAGATTATATGACAGAACAGATTGAATATCTGAGACATCAAATTGGAAATCCAACTGGCGCAGATGCTCCAAACAAGAAATTCTATGACCCAAGAGTTTGGGTAAGAAAAGGAGAAGAAACGTATATCAAGAGATTGACTCAGGCTTTTGAAGACCTGAACAATATCAATACACTTTAATTTATAAATGATAATTGATGAGAGATAAGCGATTTTCGCAATTGTCTTTACATCAATTATCATTTTTCATTTATCAATTATAGATTATGGCATTTGATTGGTTTAAAAGAAAAACCCAAAACATTACAACTTCTACAGAGGACAAAAAAGATGTTCCAAAAGGACTTTGGCACAAAACACCTACTGGTAAAATTATAGAAGCTGAAGAACTTAAGGCTAATAATTTTGTGTCTCCGGAAGATGGTTTCCACGTAAGAATCGGAAGCAGAGAATATTTCGATATGCTTTTTGACGACCATAAATTCAAGGAATTGGATGCGGATGTGGAAAGTGTTGATATTCTTAAATTCAAGGATACAAAGTCTTACACAGACCGTCTGAAAGAAGTGAAATCAAAAACAAAACTCACAGACTCTATCAGAAATGCAACCGGAAAAATAAACGGTGTAGAAATGGTGGTTTCCTGTATGGATTTTGCTTTTATTGGAGGTTCTTTAGGCTCAGTAATGGGAGAAAAAATCAGAAGAGCCATCGATTATTGTATCAAACATAAGTTGCCCTATATGATTATCTGCCAGTCTGGTGGCGCAAGAATGCAGGAAGCGGCTTATTCACTAATGCAATTGGCGAAAGTTCAGGCGAAGTTGGTTCAGCTTTCTGATGCTGGACTGCCTTACATCGCATATCTGACAGACCCTACTTTTGGTGGAATCACAGCTTCATTTGCAATGACGGCTGATGTGATTATCGCTGAACCGGGTGCTTTGATCGGCTTTGCGGGACCTAGAGTGATCCGTGAAACCATTGGTAAAGATTTGCCGGAAGGCTTCCAAACGTCGGAATTCTTACAGGAAAAAGGATTTGTTGATTTCATCGTAAAAAGGACAGAAATCAAAGAGTCGATTTCAAGAATCGTAAAATTATTGGTACACGAGTATCATTAATTAAATTTAAATACAACATGCACTCTCTCAAATTTGGGAGAGTTTTTTATTGATGAGATTTATAGGCATATTTTTCAGAACATTAAAGTCATTGACCTTTGGAAAACTTTTGAAAGTTTTTTCTATTGGATTGATGCATCCTTTGTTCGCGATTTTATACACGTATGCGAGCTTTAAAGCCTTTGCGAAAGCGAAAGAATTGTATCCTGATACCAACTCTAATAATGGCGAAGGAAACGCTTTTAGACATTCATATTGGTGTTGTTTGATTATGATGTACTTCTGCAAAGTGTCTTCACCAAGAAAATCGTTGGAATGGTGTGAAAAACTCACCAATATGCACGAAGAATTGTTTCCGAATGAACCATTAGAAACCAAAATGGACCTTCACAATAACAGAGTCGGGATGGATTATTTTATGAGCCTGATTCCGGGTGTTCATCGCCAGTTTTTTGAAAGTAGTTTTTTTATTAAGGAATTGCAGGAAAGAACTAAGAATGGCGTTTTAATAAAATCTATAGACGAAGAAGTTGATAAAGATGTTTTGATATATCTGGAATAAAAAGACGCTCAATCGAGCGTCTTTTTCCTTAAAATTTGAAGTGATATTACTTCTTGATGAATTTCTTCGTCGTTGTTTTTCCGTTTTCGAAAGTGATTCTGATGAAATAATTTCCTTTCGTTAAGCTGGAAACATCTACTATATTGTCTTTAGTTTCCATTACTTTTTGTCCTGTTACAGAAAGAACTTCAACAGATTTCAAAGCATTTTCTGTATTCACCTTGATGAATTTATCAGCTGGATTTGGTCCAAAACTGAAATCAACTTTATTGAAATAATTAACCGCTAAAGTGTTATTCGATTTGTTGACACATCTTACAGAATAACCAAAACTTTTTGCATCACCCCCAAAACCAGTTGTACTAGCCGCAGAAGCTCCTAAATATGCATAACGGTAAAAATTAGGGTTTGCACTAGCCGACCTTGTCCAGAGGTAAGCACGAGTTCCTTCAAAGGCCCAGCCTGCATCTTTACGCGCTCCAGCTCCAGCGATTTTCAGGTTGCTGTCAAAACCTCTCTGCATTCCTGTGTTAGTTGAACCTGCGGGTCTTGGGAAGATATTTTCCTTTGTCATTACCAGATCCCAATCTGCCTCAGAAGGCATTTCCCAATTGTCTCCAATTGCTTTACAAGGATCCATTCCGTTGTGTTCTGTCACTTCAGAAAGACTTTTTGCTGTCCAATTATCATTTTGTTCAGGATTGGCAAACCAACCCGTATAGTTGGAAGACCAAGGTGTTCCACCACCGATGTAGAAAAGGCTTGTTCCAGTGCCTAAACCAACAGGATTGTTTGGTGTTGGATAGGTTTCTGTCGTCTGGGACGTTTTTAATTGATGACCATCATCCCAACGTCCGTACTGGAAATAATCGCCGCGGGCCCCTTCGTCAGCAATACTTGTTGCAACATTTGAGCTTCCAAGATTTTGTTGCAGCCATTCATAACCGTCAGCTGCTCTTACAGTTTTGTAGGAAACAGTTTGGTTTTGATAAGTCAAGCTCACACAACCATTGTCACCGATGTTTGCACCTGCAGTTTGAGGTGTGCAGTTTTGAGCTTGTATATTAAAGATAGCTGCGAACAGCCCTAAACAAAGATATTTATTAAACATATAATTAAATTTTTTGCAAACATATTTATTTAGAACTAATAAAAATAACAAAATGATTTATATCATAATGTGATAATATGATAAAAACGTCTCGATTTACTTTATATAACTAGTTTATTTGTTATTTAAGATTATTTTAAATGATAATAATTTTAAAACTATAAATATTATTTGTTGAATTATAAATAAAAATTGACGATTCGTAAGAACCGCCAACTTAAAAAATTAGATATAGAATAGAAGTTTTACCAGGCTTTCACAGCACCTCCTTTGAAGGTCTGTTGCGCCGCAGATTCTACTTCCGGAGATTGGTATGCTTGTACAAATTTTTTCACTTTTTCATCACTCTTATTATCTTCTCTGGAAACAATTAGATTAGCATAAGGCGAATCTTTATCCTCAGAAAATAAGCCTTCTTTTTCAGGGTCTAGTCCGGCCTGAGCTGCAAAATTGTTATTGATAATTGCCAAAACTACTTCTTTGTCTTCCAGAACTCTTGGGATTTGAGGTGCTTCCAATTCTAGGATTTTAAGGTTTTTAGGATTAGCGATGATATCAGTTACTTTAGGCAAAAGCCCAACGCCATCTTTCAATTTCAGAATACCTTGTTTTTGTAATAACAGTAATGAACGGCCACCATTGGTTGGATCATTCGGAATCACAATAGTTTGTCCAGCCTGTAATTCGGAAATTGATTTTATCTTTTTAGAATAGGCTACAATTGGGAATACAAATGTCTTTCCAACAACTGCTAATTTATAACCGCGCTGTCTAGATTGTTCTTCAAGATAAGGTAAATGTTGGAACGCATTCACGTCCACATCGCCCTGACTTAAAGCCTCGTTTGGAACAACATAATCATTAAATGTTACCAATTCCACATCCAAACCATATTTCTCTTTCGCCACTTTTTTTGCAGCTTCGGCAAGGTTTTGTTCCGGTCCGGTTGCGATTCCGACTTTCAGAACATTGGGGTTTGATTCTTTTTTGTTGCAGGCTGATAATGTAAGAATAGCCAATGCTAAAGCCAATATTTTCGATTTCATTTTTTTATAATTTATCTATGATTGAATTTTTTTGAAAGAAAGTCCCCGGAAATCTGGATAATGAAAACCAGTATAATTAATAATATTAGAACAGAATTCATTACCGCAAAATCATATCCGATGTAGCCGTATTGATAACCTACTTGTCCCAATCCACCTGCACCAACTGCGCCTCCCATTGCGGAATAACCAACTAAAGTGATTAATGTAATGCTTACGTTATTGATTAATGACGGTAAAGCTTCTGGCAAAAGGACTTTCCGGATGATTTGAAGCGGTTTTGCGCCCATTGCTCTTGCTGCTTCTATTAATCCTGAAGGGATTTCCAACAGGCTGTTTTCTACCAATCTTGCAATAAATGGAGCAGAACCTACACTCAACGGAACTAGTGCTGCGGAAACGCCAATCGATGTTCCTACAATGGTTCTTGTGAAAGGTATCATCCATACAATGAGAATGATAAAAGGAATCGAACGGAAAATATTGACTATAATGGATACGATTTGGTGTGATATCTTATTTTCCAATAATTGACCTTTTCTTGTGAGGAAAAGAAAAATTCCCGTCGGTAATCCTAAAACAAATCCAAAAAATCCTGAAACCAAGGTCATTACAATTGTCTCAATTGTCCCTTGAAATAACAAATTGATAATACTATCCGACATAACCTAAAATTTCTGTGTTTGTATATTCATTTTCCAAATAAGCCAAAGCTTCGTTGATATTTTTCCCCTGTAATTCCAGAATCAAAACACCAAAATTCAAGTGACCAACATATTCCAGTTGCGCACTGATAATCTTAGCCTTAACATTAAATTTCTCATACAGATTAATGATAACTGAACTCTGAGTTTCGTTTCCGCTTATCAGAATTTTGACCAAAGGATTGTTATTCTCGCTGTCAATATTGCTGATAGAGTTCTGATAAATCGAAGGCAATTCCACATTCAGAGAAGCTTGTATAAAACCTTTCGTGATTTCTTTTTCCGGATGAATGAAAATCTGTTCTACTTTTCCTTGTTCCGCTAATTGGCCATTATCAATTACGGCCACTTTATCGCAAATACTTTTAATCACTTCCATCTCGTGTGTGATAAGAAGAATCGTGAGATTCAATTTTTGATTAATGGATTTAAGAAGTTGTAAAATCGATTTTGTCGTTGCAGGATCCAATGCGCTTGTAGCTTCATCACACAACAGAACTTTCGGATCGTTGGCTAAAGCTCTCGCAATCGCAACTCTTTGTTTTTGTCCGCCGGAAAGATTCGCCGGATAATCTTTTGCCTTGTCCTTCAGTCCAACTAACTCCAAAAGCGAATCTACTTTTTCTTTAATTTGGGATTTAGATTGTCCTTCTAATTCCAACGGAAAAGCAACATTATCAAAAACATTTCTTGAGGATAACAAATTGAAATGCTGGAAAATCATTGCAATTTTTCTTCGTTCCTGAGTCAATTGAGCTTCGGAAAGTTTTGTCAGTTCAATTCCATCAACAATTACTATTCCGTCATTTGGTTTTTCCAGAAGATTCACGCATCGGATCAGCGTACTTTTTCCAGCACCGGAAGTTCCAATCACGCCAAAAATTTCTCCTTTTTCTACGGTCAGAGAAATATTGGACAACGCTTGGATAGTTTTATTTTTAGTTGTAAAACGTTTGGAAACGTTCAGCAGTTCAATCATTTTGATTCATTAATTAAAAAAATAAAAACCTTTCAAATGAGTTATGAAAGGTTTTCAAAATAAACACACTATTTCTTCTTCATATAAATCTTATGCAACAAACAAATTTCAACATAGTATGGTGTTTTTAAAAAAAGCCTCTGCAAAACTATAAATTTCAATTCATACCAAACAAGTATAATTTGAAATAAATGACAAATGTCATGTTTTGTAAAGATGATTTGACTAACTGGAACACCTTCGCTAGGTTTGGGCAGCTTTATCCGCGCTCCGTTCCCGCTATTTTTGCCAAACTTTCCCAAGCAAAAAAATGAGCTCCACTCAGCTCGGGCTGCTGTAATTCAACGTTCCATTCTAACGTAATATTTAACGTGAAGTTTGCCATTCCGGAGGAATCTAAATAATGCTCATCACCATTATTGTTGAGATTCCTCCGGAATGACAATATTGTGTTTTTTTTACAGGCAAAATTCTAGTATCTAGAATCTAACATCTCATATCTTTTCTTACATTTACTGAAATTAATTTCCAAAAATGGTTTTAAGCAGGATTTGGTCCGCCTTCATCATCATTGCAATTGCGGTTGCATCGGTTAAATATTTTAGTTCAGAAAATTACAGTCAGATTTTCAACGATATGGTCGTTGGGAAAGGCGGTGATACGATTCAGATTGGCTATAAACCATTGGTCAAACTTCCTCTGGAGATCAGAAAACCAATGATGGACAATCTTCAGTTTGAACAAAACCACATTCATTACCAGGCCAATGAGTCGCCTGATGTGAGAATCTACCGCATTCAGGAAACCGACGGCGTGATCGGAACCAGCGAAACGGCGGTTAATATCTGCCTAAAGTTGATTGGAATTATGGCGTTGTTTATGGGATTTATGAGCATCGCTGAAAAAGCAGGCGGTATTAATTTTTTGAGCCGATTGATTCAACCTTTTTTCTCTAAATTATTTCCGGAAATTCCGAAAAATCATCCGTCTTTTGGACATATGATGCTGAATTTCAGTGCCAATCTTCTCGGTCTTGATAATGCGGCTACACCTTTCGGACTCAAAGCCATGGAAAGCCTCCAAACTTTGAATCCAGATAAAGACAAAGCCAGCAACGCCCAAATTATGTTTCTCTGTCTGCACGCCAGCGGATTGACTTTGATTCCGGTTTCTATTATTGCGATCCGTTCATCAATGGGTTCGGAAACGCCGACTGATATTTTTCTGCCTTGTATGATTGCAACTTTTTGTGCGACTTTGGCAGCGATGACGATTGTTTCTATCAGACAAAGAATCAATCTTTTTCAGCCAATTGTTTTAGCTTACGTTGGCGGAATTTCTGCGATTATTGCTTTATTAGTAATTTATCTGGTTCAATTGAATAAAGAAGAATTAGATTCTTTCAGCAAAGTAATGAGCAACGGGATTATCCTGTTGATTTTCTTAGCAATTGTCCTTGGAGCTGTTTATAAAAAAATCAATATTTTCGATGCGTTTATCGACGGTGCAAAAGAAGGGTTCACGGTTTGTGTGAAGATTATTCCTTACTTAGTGGGGATGTTGATTGCTATTTCATTACTGAGGACAAGTGGCGTTTTTGATGTGATTATTGATGGAATGAAATGGATCGCGAGCGCATCTCATCTCGACACCAGATTTGTGGATGGACTACCAACTGCGTTGATAAAACCTTTATCAGGTTCCGGAGCTCGCGGAATGATGGTTGACACAATGAAAACCTTTGGAGCCGATAGTTTTGCAGGAAAATTATCTGCGATTCTACAAGGAAGTTCCGATACAACTTTCTACGTTATTGCAGTTTATTTCGGTGCTGTTGGAATTAAAAATACGAGATATACAGTTGGTTCGATGCTTTTGGCGGATTTGGTTGGCGTTACAGTTTCGGTAATTTTGGCGTATTTATTTTTTGGTTAATAATTTGCCAAACTAAAATCTACAACTAGTCAACTAAAACCTAATCAATGATTCAAGATAAAGACTTTACATTAAGATTAATTCGTCAATTAACCCAAGCTTTAGAAAAACTACTTCTCGGAAAACCGGAAGAAAGTCTGATGCAAAAAGAATTGGATTTCGATTCTTTAATGAAAGATATTTTTAAAATAGACTTCAACGAGTTGTCTTTAAAATCAAAAGAAGAGATTATCGACATAGTAAAAGAAAGAGAATCCAAAGACCATGCAGATTATTACGAGATGCTGGGCAATGTTTTTATGTTCCATTATAGATTAGAGGGAACAAAAGATTTTGCAGAAAAAGCCAAAATATTTTATGAATTGTATCTACAAATCAGCGGAATCTTCGCTTTGCCAATTATCAATAGAATCAACGAATTGCAAGTTGTCTTAAATTAAATTTCAAAATGTTAAATGTAGTTTTAGTAGAACCAGAAATTCCTAATAATACGGGAAATATCGGTCGTTTATGTGTAGGAACAGAAAGTAGATTACACTTGATTCATCCTTTTGGATTTGTCATTAATGATGCTAATTTGAAACGGTCAGGATTAGATTATTGGGTGCATCTTGACGTTACAGAATATCAAAGTGTTGAAGAATGGATGAATGTAATTCCAGACAAATCCCGAGTTTTTCTAATGAGCTCGCACGCCACACATTCGATTTATGACAATGAATTCCAAGATGGAGATTGGCTCGTTTTTGGAAAGGAAAGTTGTGGTTTGAGTCAGGAAGTTTTGAGTTTATTTGACAATCATTTGACCATTCCGATGTCTAAGTTGATTCGAAGCTTCAATATTGCTAATTCTGTGGCATTTGTTGTTGGAGAGGCGAAAAGACAAATCGCATTGAAGTGAGAAATCAAATATCAAAAATATTTTGTTCAAACTTTATTAATAATTTGACATCAGTGTTAAAATAATTTAATTTTGACCGCTTTAGTAGGATTAAAATAAAAAAATTATTCTTTTATTTGTATTTTTGCGCGTTATCGAGAGAGCATTATGATTTTTAAGACAAAAAAAGACACGAAATATAGTTATGTAGAAGCGGGTGAAGGTCATCCAATGGTGCTTTTGCATGGTTTGATGGGCGGGTTGAGCAACTTCGATAAGATGATCAATTTTTATTCGGACAAAGGCTATCAGGTCTTTGTTCCACAATTGCCAATATATGATTTACCTATTCTGAATACCAATTTGGCTTCTATTTCAAAATTTGTAGCGAAATTTATTACAGATGTTATTGGAAAACCGGTAACGATAGTTGGTAATTCTATGGGCGGCCATATTGGTTTGATTCTCACGACTTCTCGTCCGGAACTGGTAAGAAATCTTGTTCTGACAGGTAGTTCTGGTCTTTACGAAAGAACATTCGGAGATAGTTTCCCAAGAAAAAGTGACAAAGAATATATCAAGAAAAAAACTCAGGACGTTTTCTACGACCCGATTGTTGCAACAGATGAGTTGGTAGATGAGGTTTTTGCGGTTGTGAATGACAGAATGAAAGGCATCAAAACCGTGATGTTGGCAAGAAGTGCCATCAAACACAATATGTTGAATGATCTTCCGAAAATCACTTGTCCAACTTGTATTATCTGGGGAAAACAAGATAATGTGACGCCGCCGGAAGTGGCAGAAGATATGCACAAATTCATCCCAAATTCTGAATTGCACTGGATCGATAAATGTGGTCACGCTGCGATGATGGAAAAGCCGGACGAGTTCAATGAGATTCTTTATACTTGGCTGCAAAAAGTAATGTAAGCCAATAATCAATAAAAACTTTTCAGACCATTAAGAATTTGAATTTTTTAATTTTAATAAATTTGATTCTTAATGGTTTTTAAATTATAAAAATATGGTAATCAAAACCGCAGAATTTGTAAAAAGCAGTCAGAAATGGCAGGATTGTCCTGAGCCGACAATGCCGGAATATGCTTTCATCGGACGTTCCAATGTTGGAAAATCTTCTCTCATCAATGCGATGATGAATCACAAAGATCTTGCAAAAACATCTCAAACGCCTGGTAAAACTCAGTTAATCAATAACTTTTTGGTTAATGAAACCTGGTCGCTTACCGATCTTCCTGGTTACGGTTATGCGCGGGTTTCTAAAAGTCTGAGAAAAGATTTTGAGAAATTGATTACCAATTATATTCTTAACAGGAGAAATCTTGTGAACCTTTTTGTTCTTGTAGATATCCGCCATACACCGCAGAAAATCGATTTGGAATTTATGCAATGGCTTGGAGAGAGCAGTGTTCCGTTCTCAATTGTTTTTACCAAAGCGGATAAACTGAAGCCTGGCGCATCAGAGAGAAATGTTGAGGTTTATAAAAACGAATTGCTTAAAACCTGGGAAGATTTGCCAGACCTTTATATTACTTCTGCAGAGAAAAAGGAAGGTGTTGATTTGATTTTAAAATACATCCAGAAAACCAATGACTTTTTGGTTAAAAATAAAGTGAGATTCGATGATTAATGTAGATTGGAAAATCAAAACATTTTCTGAACTTGATACGACGGAACTTTACGAAATCATCAAAGCCAGAATCAATGTTTTTGTAGTGGAACAAGATTGTCCTTATCCAGATTTGGATGATTATGATCAAAAAGCGATTCATCTTTGGGCAGAAAAAGAAGGCGAGGTTTTGGCTTATTGCAGGATTTTTGACAAAGGAATCAAATATCAGGAAACGTCTATTGGAAGAGTAATTACGACGGAAAAGGGTAGAGGAACAGGTTTAGGAAAACAACTGATTTCTTACGCAGTGGATATTATCGAGAATAGATTCCGAACTTCTGAAGTTAGAATTTCTGCTCAGGATTATTTATTGAAGTTTTATTCTGGATTTGGTTTTCAGGAAACGGAGAAAAAATATCTGGAAGATAATATTCCTCATACGGAGATGTTTAGGAAATAAAAAAGAGTCTGAAGTCGCGCTTTAGACTCTTTCTGAAAAATGAAAGTATCTCGATTTGTGTTTTTACGGTTATTAATCTTTGGCAAAGTTAATTACATAAAATCACAATTCTTTACGGGAAAACCGTAAAATTCAAAAAATTTACTTTTTTAAATTATTCCAATATTTTTGCTGGAAGCGATCAATTCCTCGGTGTTTTTCACAGCTAGTGCTAACTTCATGGCATTGATTCTTTTTTCGACACTGCTCAAACTGTTTGGATAGATATTCTTTTCCTGTAGTTTTTTAGGGATGTTTTTTTGTAAAATTCCATCCGATAATAATTTCAACAAAGTAATATCATAGTTGCTGAATTCTATAGTGTTAGCACTTTTTATTGGGAGTTTTAAATTGTGAGAAATGTAGGTGTCTCCGTTGTAAACAGCTTCTATTGCTTTCTTTAATTCTTTGGAGTCAGATCTTGCTTTTTTGACATAAGCATTAATTCCAAACTCTTTGAATAACAAGTCGATAACACCAATTCTGTTTTCTCCGGAAAAAACAATCACTTTCAGTTCCGGATACAAATCCCGGCAACACTTTACCAACTCACGACCATCTTTGATTAATTGTTTCTTATGATCTTCCTCAAAAGAAAGATCGGTAATCAGCATTTCATAAGGAAATTTCGAGGTTAATGATTTTTTCAATTTTTCAAAAGCGTCATCACAATAATAAACGTGATCTACATTAAGAATTGCCAAATCTTCCAATACTTTTTGGACAGAAAAATTACTACTTTCATGATCTTCTGCAATTAATATTTTACTGAACATAAGAACAATGTTTTATTGATAATTTTAAACCTCCCAAGTAACTTCTTTCTATCTTCAATTCTGCATTTATTTGTTCCAAACGAGATTTTATATTACTAAATCCGTTCTTCTCAACAAAATTTTCCGGTAATCCAACACCGTTATCAGAATAAGTGATTTCATAATTATGATTTTCTTTATTGAATCTTAAAATAACCTGCGTCGCAGAACTGTGCTTTTTCATATTAACGAGTAATTCCCGAATAATCTGATAGGTTTCTTCTTTAAATTTAGAACTTAAATGGTCCCAAAAATCCAAATCGTTTCCAATAATAATAATTTTTGTATCCTCATTATCAAAAGAGCTTACCAAACCCAGTATTTTATCCTGAAAATCTTGCTGACTGTTATTGTCATAGGACAGATCACGGGATTTTTCATACATCAATTCCAGCTTGTCCAAAAGTTTTTCTTTAGGCAGATCTTTCTGATTTTCTATAGTTGTCATGACTTCATAAATCCCATTGGCTACAACATCGTGAACTCTTTTTGATAAATCCAATCGCTGTTCCTGCAGTTTGTTATTGGTTTCTAGTAATAATCTTTCTCGCCTTTTTTTAATCCAAAAATAAGTGATAACTACAACGATAAGGAAAACTGAAATTAGAACACTAATAATTATTTTCTGAATCTGAACTTGATATTCGTGAGAAGCGTGTTCTTTTTGGAGAATTAGATTTTCGGTTTTCGCCTTTTCACTATCAAAACGGATCAAAGCGAATTGATTTTTGGCTTTGTTTTGAGCATTAACCAAGCTATCTTGTGTTTTAGAATATTGATCAAAATATTGTTGAGTTTCTGTCCCGTCTGATAGTTTTATTAATGTTTGTAAAGCTTCTAATTCATCAGCAGGATATTGTAACTTTTTAGCCAGTGTCAGCATTTTTTTTGCATAAGACTTCGCTGAATCGGGCTTTTTATTGAGGTAATAAGCTGCCAAATAAGCATATGCCGCATCTTTATCCCAATCATCATCCCAATTCTCGCTTAGTTTTTCTGCCAGTAAATAATTCTTTACAGGGTCGTAATTATTATTCTGAAACCATTTGGATCTGGAATAATTTAATAAAAGTCGCGGATAAAACTCGCTTTTTGAACCAATGCTATCAATGAGTTTTTTGTAAATAGAGATGGCTTTGGTAAAATCTTTTTCATTATGATAAGCAATTGCTAGATTATTGAATAGCATCAATTTATCAACAGGATCTTTTGTGAAAAGTAAAGCTTTATTGTAGAAACGCTTTGCATCATCATAATTTTTTAAATTTCCAGATGCAACCCCCAAATTATTATAGTTGCAAAATAGAGAATAATAATGGGCAGTATCTTTTTCTTTAAGAAATTTGGAGGCAATCAAACTGCTCTCAATACTTCCAAAATTATCACCTGTATTTTCCTGAAGAATGGCCATATTAACAAAGCTTTTGGCCATTCCAAAACTATCTTTTCTCTTTTGAAAAAGGTCTTTACCTTTGTTCAAATAATAGAAAGCGCTGTCTGTCTGATTTTTATCCATCAAAACAAAAGCCTTTTCGTAAAAAGGATTCAGTTCTTTTTTGGGGGAAGTGTCTTTGTGTTGTTCAGTTTTTTCTGTACAGGAAAACAGAATCAACAACAAAAAACAAAAAATTGATTTTTGCAAACTTCATAATTTATTCGAAATTTAAGAAAAAACAGATTATGTTCCAATAATTTAGTATTAAATGACAGGAATGATTAATTTTGTTTAACATCCAATTTTATTAATGTCAATCAACACTTTAGAGCAATATCTTCCGGATAATACGTTTCCTTTTCTCAAAAAATGGTTCTCGGATTATTACATCCACATTAAGATTACAAAGAACCGAAACAGCAAGTTAGGAGATTACAGAAAATTGCCAGACAAATCGCATCAGATAACGGTTAATTCTACTTTAGATAAACAATTATTCTTTTTTGTACTGACACATGAATTAGCTCATCTTATTGCTTTTGAGAAATTTAATTTCAGAATCAGTGCACACGGCAAAGAATGGAAAGATACTTTCCGAGAAATGCTTTTGGAAAGTATTGACATTTATACAGAAGATTTGAAGCCAATTATCAAGAAATTTTCCAAAAACCCAAAAGCCAACTTTATGGCAAGTCCAGAATTAGTACGTTATTTTCACATCGAAAATCCTGAAGAAAATTTTGTTTTTGTTGAGGATTTGTTAATTAATGATGAATTTCACTACAAAGGAGACGATTACAGGTTATTAGAAAAAAAGAAAAAGTTATATCTTTGCGTTCACTTAAAAAACTCAAAAAAATATCTCTTCCGTGCTTTAGCGAAAGTAGAAAAATTAACATTAAATGAAGAACAATAATTATTGCGTTATCATGGCTGGAGGTATCGGAAGTCGATTTTGGCCGATGAGTACCCAGAAATTTCCAAAGCAATTTCACGATATATTAGGAACAGGAAGAACGATGATTCAACAAACTTTTGACAGAATCAGTCAGTTAATTCCTGCAGAGAATATTTATGTTATTACCAATCAGGAATATACGGAATTAACACAACAACAATTACCAAATATTCCGGTAAATAATATCGTTGGCGAGCCTGCGATGAAGAATACTTCGGCGTGTAATCTTTATATGGCCAAAAAAATAGAAGATGCCAATCCTGATGCTAATATCATTGTAATGCCTGCTGATCATCTGATTTTGAAAGAAAAAACTTTTCTTGATAAAGTTGAGTTGGCTTTTGAGTTGGCTTCTAAAAATGATTATTTGATTACATTGGGAATTACGCCAACAAGACCTGATACGGGTTATGGTTACATTCAATTCATCCAAGAGAATGATGAAGTTATTTCTAAAGTAAAAACTTTCACAGAAAAACCGAACCTAGAAATAGCTAAAAGTTTTATAGAATCCGGAGATTTCCTTTGGAACGCAGGAATATTTGTATGGAGTGCAAAAAGTATTTTGTCCGCATTTACAAAATATTTACCTGAAATGTCCAACCAATTCAATGGCTGCGAATACAATACAGAAGCAGAAAAAGAATATATTGATGTGATTTATCCTATCGTTAGCAAGATTTCTATAGACAATGGAATTTTGGAAAAAGCTGATAATGTTTATGTAATTCCAGCAAATATAGGTTGGAGTGATCTTGGAACTTGGACTTCAGTTTACACCAATGCAGACAAAAATGATGACAATAACGCAATAAGTTCTAAAAATGTGTTGACTTACAACTCAAAAGGGAATGTTATTAGAATCAAAAATCAGAACAAAGCTGCAGTAATAGATGGTTTGAAAAACTATATTATTGTAGATACGGAAAAGGCTCTATTGATTTGCCCGAGAGATAATGATCAATTGATAAAAGATTATGTTTTGGATCTAAAAAACCTTAAGAAAGGCGAAAGATTTATGTAATCATTATTATTTCTTAAAAATATTTAACTCTTTGGTTTTCATCAAAGAGTTTTTTTTATTTTTGGTAAAACAAAACACAAATGTTAGTCAAAATTTCCGGTGCCGCCATTCACGGCGTTTCCGCACAGATTATTACTATTGAAGTGAATGTAGATCAAGGCGTTGGTTATCATTTAGTAGGCTTACCAGATAATGCTATCAAGGAAAGTAGTTATAGGATTTCTGCTGCATTGAAGAATTCCGGCTTCAAAATTCCTGGGAAGAAAATTACGATTAATATGGCGCCGGCAGATCTTAGGAAAGAAGGTTCAGCTTATGATATGAGTATTGCTTTGGGGATTCTCGCAGCATCCGATTTGATCAAAGCAGAAAGTCTAGGGGAATATATTATTATGGGAGAGTTGTCTCTTGATGGCGGGCTTCAACCGATAAAAGGTGTTTTACCCATTGCAATCAAGGCCAGAGAAGATGGCTATAAAGGGTTTATTCTTCCAAAACAAAATGCAAGAGAAGCGGCAATTGTCAACAATCTGGATGTATATGGTGTTGAGAATATCAAACAAGTTATTGACTTTTTTAATGACGAAATTCCTTTAGAAAAGTTTGAGATTGATACAAGAAAAGAATTCCAAGATAAAATCGATCATTTTCCATTTGACTTTGATGAAGTTAAAGGGCAAGAAGCAGCCAAACGTGCGATGGAAGTTGCTGCAGCCGGCGGTCACAATATCATTCTGATCGGCTCTCCAGGAAGCGGAAAAACGATGATAGCGAAGAGACTGCCAAGCATTCTTCCGCCTTTGAATTTGAAGGAAGCACTGGAAACTACAAAAATCCATTCCGTAGCTGGTAAAATGGGAGCAGAAACATCACTGATGACAATCAGACCATTCCGCTCACCCCATCATACAATTTCAGACGTTGCACTAGTCGGAGGTGGGAGCTATCCTCAACCAGGCGAGATTTCCTTAGCTCATAATGGAGTTCTGTTTCTGGACGAAATGCCAGAATTCAAACGTGCAGTTCTCGAAGTAATGCGACAACCTTTGGAAGATAGAGTTGTTACCATTTCCCGAGCTAAATTTACTATTGAATATCCTGCAAGTTTTATGCTCGTTGCAAGTATGAATCCAAGTCCAAGTGGTTATTTTCCCGATGATCCTAATAATACTTCATCAGCATTGGAAATGCAGCGTTATATGAATAAACTGTCCGGACCACTTCTAGACAGGATTGATATTCATATCGAAGTTTCAAAGGTTGAATACGAACAATTAGCTGAAAAAAGAAAAGGAGAAAGCAGTCTGAAAATCCGTGAACGGGTTATTGAAGCAAGAAATAAACAAACCGAGAGATTCAAGAATCTTGATATCAATTACAATGCACAGATGGGACCGAAAGAAATAGAAAAATATTGTGAATTGGACGAGTATTCTCAATTATTGCTTAAAACAGCAATGCTAAAACTTAATCTTTCCGCAAGAGCTTATGATAGGATTTTGAAGGTTGCCAGAACCATCGCCGATTTAGAAAACTCAGAAAATATCCAAGGTGATCATATTTCGGAAGCAATACAGTACAGAAGTCTGGATCGTGATTTTTGGAATGCCTAAAAAAAACAAAAACCGTCTGCAAATTATAGACGGTTTTTAAATCATTTATTTCTTGATGATTTTAATAGTTTTTTTATTCTCACCGTCATATAATATCAAAATATAATTACCATCTTTAAGTGAGCCAAGGTTTACATTGCTTTTATTATTTTCCACATCAAAAATTTTAATTAAGTCTCCAGCTAAATTATAAATGTAGGCTCTATTATTAATAGCATTTTCGATGTATAATATATCCGTTACAGGATTTGGATATGAAAAAACATTTTTTTCTGTATAATCCTTAATATCAAGATTTGGCGTGTTGTTTAAACGTGCTAACTTGTTCTTTTCTACAGAGTTGAAAGTTGTAAAGCCGCCTCCGATTAGTATTTTATTGTCAGCCTGCAATGTAATATCAAGAATATTACTATTTGTACCTGTTCCAACATTAAAAGAGCTATCTAAAGATCCATTTGTATTCAGACGAATAAGACTTCCTAGTGAAGAACTGTTATATGCGGTAAAATCTCCACCAACAAGTATTTTTCCATCTGGCTGTGGAATTACACAGTAAACAGTACCATTCGCCCCATTTCCTGTATTGAAACTTGTATCCAAAGTACCATTTGAATTGAGACGAGCAATACGATTTATTGATGTTCCATTGTATGTTGTAAAATAGCCGCCAATGATAATTTTTCCATCTTTTTGTAATGCAATACTACTTATTGTACTTGAGCCATTTCCTAAAAAATTAGTGTCTAAAGTTCCATCATAATTTAATCTTGCAATGGATCTAGCTGTGATATTATTGAATGTGGAAAAATCTCCTGCGATGAGAATTTTGCCATCAGTTTGTAAAATAATATCCTCAATGTTGCTGTTGGCACCAGTGACATAATTGAAACTTGCATCCAAACTACCATCAGTATTCAACCGGGCAATACGATTTCGGGATATCCCATTATATGTTGTAAAGTAACCAGCAATTAAAATTTTTCCATCTGGAAGTACTATAATACTATTGATAATATCATTCGCTCCATTACCTGGATTAAAAGAAGTATCTAAAGAGCCATCAATATTCAGACGAGCTATACGATTCATAGAAACCCCGTTAAATTTTGAAAAATATCCACCAATTAGAATTTTCCCGTCAGGCTGAACAGCAGAAGTATGTATTTGCTGATCTGATCCCGAAGATGGATTAAAGCTTGGATCTAAATTTCCATCAGAATTTAAACGAACAATATTGTTTCTGCTAATATTGTTGTAAAAATTAAATCGACCAGAGACCAGTATTTTATTGTCAGGTTGTACAGTTATACCAAGAACTAAGCCATCGATACCAACATTTGTAGCATTAAAAGTATTATCAAGACTACCATCTTGGGATAATAGCTTTACAGAAATGAAAAAGAAAAAAATAAATTGTAAATGTTTTTTCATTGAATATAAAAGTTTTTGTTTTTAAATATAACCAATATAATTGAATGCCATAAAATCTAATCCTGAATATTTCAGAACATTCCTCCTTCAATCGGATTTTCAAAAAAAGTATCGATTTCCAACTTTCCGGATTTTGAAGCAGTCACGGCTAATTGATCACAAATTTCATTTTCAGGATGACCTGCGTGTCCTTTAATCCAATGAAATTTAGGTTGATGAAGCTGATAGAGTTTATAGAAAGCTTTCCAAAGATCAGGATTTTTTACGTTTTTCCAACCTCGTTTGATCCAACCGTAAATCCATTTTTGGTTAATGGCATCTGCAACATATTTGCTGTCGGTGTAGATATGGACATCATTGTCAGACGTTCTCAGATTACCAAGAGCAACAATAACTGCCATCAATTCCATTCGGTTGTTGGTAGTTTTTCGGAAGCCTTTGGAGTAGGTTTTCTGATATTTCTTTTCCGGAACACGCATTAAGATTCCATAACCGCCAGGTCCGGGATTTCCACTGCAGGCACCGTCTGTAAAGATTTCGATTCTCAAATTAGAAAAAAATTAATGATTAATTGTTGTTTGGTACTCAAATCAATTATCAACTATTATTTATCAATCATTACATTAAAAAGGCATATCATCATCGTCATCATTCATCGCAGAACCAGAAACCTGATTATTACCAGGAATTCCAAACGCCGAATGTGGATCACTTGTAATGGTAATTCTGTCAAATCCAGACGGTTCGTCTTTTTGACCAAAATTGGAAGGTGTGTATTCGTAATTGGTTCCAAGGTCGGCAAATTTACCAATGTTCTTGTGGAAGGCTAAACGAACATCTGCCGTTGCACCATTTCTATGTTTAGCAATGATGATTTCTGCTTGATTTTCTGTACTGGTTTCTGCACCATCTTCGTCGTTATCCCAAACCGCAATCTTATAATATTCCGGACGGAAGATAAAAGACACGATATCCGCATCCTGCTCAATGGCTCCGGATTCCCTCAGGTCAGAAAGCATTGGTCTTTTTCCGGGTCTTGTTTCCACGGTTCTGGAAAGCTGAGAAAGTGCAATTACCGGAACGTTCAATTCTTTTGCAATTGCTTTTAGTGAACGCGAAATCATTGCAATTTCCTGTTCTCGGTTTCCGCCTCCTTTTCCGGAACTAGCTGTCATCAGCTGGAGGTAATCGACCATAATTATCTTAACACCGTGCTGCATTACCAATCTTCGGCATTTTGCTCGGAAGTCGAAGATAGAAAGCGAAGGCGTCTCATCAATAAAAAGTGGGGCATTTTCCAATGCGGAAACGTTGGTGAATAACCTTTGCCATTCATCATCAGACATTTGTCCTTTTCTTAATTTCTCGGAGGAAATCCCCGTTTCGGAAGAAATCATTCTTGTAATCAACTGGACAGATGCCATCTCCAGAGAGAATAATGCCATCGGAATATTGTGATCTACACAGATGTTTCTCGCCATTGATAGAATGAAAGCAGTTTTTCCCATCGCAGGTCTCGCCGCAATAATGATGAGGTCAGAGTTTTGCCAACCTCCTGTTTCTTTGTCCAAGGCTGTAAATCCGGAAGGAACACCAGACAAGCCTTCTTTATCTTTTAAGGATTTGATTTTATCAATCGCTTCTTTTACCAATGAATTGGCAGTATCGAAACCTTTTTTGATCGTTCCATTGGTGATTTCAAAAAAAGATTGCTCAGCTTTGTCCAACAATTCGAAAACGTCCGTTGATTCTTTGTAAGAACTGTCAATAACATTGGCTGAAACATTAATCAATGAACGTAGGATAAATTTCTCAAGAATTACGCGAACGTGATATTCGATGTGGGCAGAAGAACTTACACCCATTGTCAAATCGATGATATAATGGTCACCACCAGCTAGATTCAGTTTTTCATTCTTTTTCAAATCCTGAATAACTGTCATCAAATCGATAGGAGAGTTGCTCTCGTACAATTTCAAGATTGATGCGAAAATCGTCTGATGCCTTGGGTCATAGAAAACATTGGGCGTTAATAAATCGATAGAATGGTCAAGCCCTTTTCTGTCAATCAAAAAAGTACCGATGACGATTTTCTCAAAATCCAATGCATTGGGCGGCATTTTGCCATCCGAAATAGATAATTCCTTTGCAAAATTACCGTGAATCAAACTCGATAATGTTTCCTTCTCTGCCATTGTACAAAGGTAAAATTTTTTATAAGGTTTCGAAATTTAGTTTTACTCAAGAAATCCACACTTAATTGTTAATAAATAGAATTTTTTTGTAACAAAACAGAGATTCTGTCCACTTACTATATAGAAAAACTAATAATATTCAGAATTCATTAAATTTAACAAAAAATAAACTTTTATGCTGCAACGATTCATCAGATTAGAATTCAAAAGTTTTTTCAGGTCAAGTTCTCTGGCAGCCAATATTGTCGTTAAGATTTTCCAGCTTTTGGGAATCCTTTACATTCTCGCAATATTTGTGTTTGCCGCTTTCGGAGCGTTTTATTATCCGAAAAAAGAATTGCATATCGACCCATTACCATTTATTAGTAAGTTTCTGTTCTATTGGCTTATTGTCGATCTGTTCCTCAGATATTTTTTTCAACAGATGCCGACTCAGAATATCAAACCTTTTCTCACAATGAATATCAGGAAAAGTACGCTGGTCAATTATATGATTAGCAAGACGTTTCTCTCATTTTTCAGTTGGGGCGGACTTTTTATTTATTTGCCTTTGTTAGGGATTCTGCTTTATAACGGCTATGCGGTTTTGGGCAGTTTTTCTTGGGTATTTGCACTGATTATTTTAAGTTTCAGCATTAATCTGATTAATATCCTTCTCAACGGTAAAGATTTAGCCGTTTGGATTATCGGAGGATTTTTGGTCCTTGCCGGCGGATTGGATTATTATAATATCATTGCTTTATCATCGGCTTCTGAGAAGTTTTTTATGCTTTTCTATAATCATTGGTTCGCGATTGTATTGCCGATTGCACTATTCGTTATTCTCTATATTATTTGTAGAAAATTTATTTACGACAATTTTTATCTCGACAAAGGACTGGAAATGAAACAGGAAGTCGGGAAGACAGAAAACATTCAATTTCTTAACAAATATGGCGTTCTCGGCACCTTCATCAACAACGATATCCGAATGATCAAACGAAGCAAGGCTGCAAAATCCATTGCATTGGGAAGTTTTCTATTCTTGTTTTATGGATTGCTTTTGTTCAGTTCGCCAGCTTATAAAACCGCTTATATGCAACTGTTTATGGGACTTTTTGTAACTGGTGGATTTTTGTTTTTGTTTGGACAAAGAGTGCCGTCTTTCGACAGTTCTTACTATCCACTGATGATGACGCTGAACGTTCCTTACAAAGAATATCTGAAAGCGAAATGGTGGATGATTGTGAGTGCTGTGGCTGTGAGTATGGTTTTGGCGGTTGGTTATGCGTTCGTGAGTTGGGATCTGTATTTCACGTTTTTGGCGGGCGGACTTTATAATATTGGTGTTAATTCTCAGGTTGTTCTGCTGTCGGGTGCGTTTAACAAAAATCCGATTGACCTGAATGCGAGAGGAAAAACATTGGGCAAGAAAAACAATTTCAGTTTCAAAAACATCCTTCTCCTTTTGCCACAAATGGTTTTGCCAATGGCGGTTTTTGGCGTTTCAAAATATTTTTTTGGAACAACAGCAGCGGTAGCAAGTCTGGGCGTTTTGGGATTGATTGGCTTTTTCCTAAGAGAAAAATTCTTCGATTTCATTGTCAAATTGTATAAAAAAGAAAAATACTCAACCATGAAAGCCTTTAAGGGCAATTAGACGTAAATTTTTGTCTTCATTAAGTTTTACGCCTTTGTGAACCTTAAAAATGTTTTCAATATTAATAAAAAATCTTTGTGGACTTTGTGTTCAAAAAAACTCTCACTTCTAAAATATAAATAAAATGATAACAATAAATAACCTGTCCAAAGTTTACGAAACCAAAAAAGTCTTATCCATAGAAAACCTCGATTTCCAAAAAGGTCAAACCATTGGTTTAGTCGGGAACAACGGTGCTGGAAAAACAACCTTATTCAGCCTGATTCTGGATTTGATAGAACCAAGCTCTGGATTTGTTTCCATCGATGGCGAAAAAGTAAACGAATCCGAAAGTTGGAAAAATAAAGTCGGTGCATTTATCGATGAGACTTTTCTCATTGGTTATTTGACTCCGGAAGAATATTTTTATTTCTTAGGCGAACTCAGAGGTCAAAGCAAAGCGAATGTTGACGAATTCTTAAAAAACTTCACCGATTTCTTCAATGGAGAAATACTGAATGCCAAAAAATACATCCGCGACCTCTCCAAAGGCAATATGAAAAAAGTCGGCATCATCGGCGCGCTAATCGGAACGCCAGCGATTATCATTCTTGATGAGCCTTTCGCCAACCTCGACCCTTCGACCCAAATCAAACTGAAAAACCTCATCAGGGATTGGTCACAAAACTCAGATTCCACATTCCTGATTTCCAGCCACGATTTGGCTCACACCACAGAAGTTTGTGAAAGAATTGTGGTCATCAACAAAGGCGAATTGGTAAGAGATATCCAGACTTCTCCGGAAACGTTGAGAGATTTGGAGCAATATTTTGCAGACCAGGTTTCGATAAGTTAAATTTAATTTCTCGCAGATTTGGCAGATAAAGCAGATTTAAAATTTCATCTGTTCAATTTGCGAAATAAAGAATTGATTAAAAAACCACAAAAGTCACAAAAGATATTATTTTTCTTTTGTGACTTTTGTGGTTCAATAATTTATTAATGTGAAGAAACTGCTTTCAGGCCAACGATGGAAGCAATCAAGGTAAAAATAAAAAACAATCGCCAGAATGTTGCAGGTTCTTTAAAGATAAAAATCCCGACCAGGACGGTACCAACAGCGCCGATTCCTGTCCAGACTGCATAAGCCGTTCCCAACGGAAGTGTTTGCGTTGCTTTGATGAGCAGAAGCATACTTGCAATCAATGATATTCCGAATCCGGCGTACCAAAGGTAAGATTCAGGGCCCGATGTTTCTTTGGCTTTTCCTAAACAAGATGTAAATCCAACTTCAAAAAGTCCTCCAAGAATTAAAAAAATCCAGTTCATTACTTATCAATTTTAATGATGCAAATTTCCAAATTGAATGCTACGGATTTTTTTACAAATGTTAAAAAATTAATCAAATTTCGCTTCGGATTCTACTCAGACTAACTTGTGTGATTCCCAAATAGGAAGCAATGTAACCCAATTGAACTCTTTGAATAATCTCGGGTTGTTTTGTCAAAAGTTCCTCATAACGCTGACTTGCCGTTCTGAATTGTCTGGAAATAAATAATTCTTCCGTTTTTACCAATTCTCTTTCGGCTAATTTTCTTCCCCAATTGGCAATATTGATATCGGTTTCAAATAGCTTTCGCAAAGCATCGATTTTTAATTGATACAAAACACAGTCTTCCAAAAGCTGAATATTTTCATAATTTTGATAATTATCAACATAGCTTTTCATTGGCAAAACCACGTCGCCTTCTTTACCAAACCAAAACGTAAGGTCTTGATTTTCTTGAGGAACAAAAGCTCTTACAATTCCTTTTTTAATAAAATAAACCGTCTTTTCTACTTTTCCGGCTTTGATGATAATGCTATCTTTCGGAAACTCAACTTCTGAAATCAAATTCTTTAAAACTGATTTAGAATTTTCGGGAAGTGTAAAAATTTGGTCAAGAATTGTATCAATATTCATAAGCGAAATTTAATAAAAATAAAAACTCCGAGAATTACCTCGGAGCTTGTCTATTTATCTTTTGTCTGAAAAGTCTATCATCTATTTAAGACTTCCTACCATATCTTCTGGCTTAACCCACTCATCAAATTGTTCAGCAGTTAACAATCCAAGATTAATCGCTTCTTCTTTTAGAGTTGTTCCGTTTTTGTGAGCTGTTTTAGCAATCTTCGCCGCGTTTTCGTAACCGATGTGCGTATTCAACGCTGTTACGAGCATCAGAGATTTGTCAACCAGTTCTTTGATTCTCGGCTCATTTGGCTCAATTCCAACAGCACAATGGTCATTGAAAGAAATCATCGCATCCGCTAACAATTGTGCAGACTGAAGGAAGTTCGCAGCCATAACTGGCTTGAAAACATTCAGCTCATAATTTCCTTGAGTTCCTGCGAAAGAAATCGTTGTATCATTTCCAAGAACCTGAGCGCAAACCATTGTCAAGGCTTCGTTCTGTGTAGGATTTACTTTTCCTGGCATAATAGAAGAGCCTGGTTCATTTTCAGGAATAAAGATTTCTCCAATTCCCGAACGTGGGCCCGATGCCAATAATCTGATATCCTGAGCAATCTTGTAAAGCGAAACCGCCAATTGCTTCAGCGCACCGTGTGTTTCAACGATTCCGTCATGCGCAGCCAAAGCTTCGAATTTATTCGGAGCTGTTACAAATGGCAAACCTGTAAAATCAGCAATATATTTTGCTACCAAAACGTCATAACCTTTTGGTGTATTTAATCCAGTTCCAACCGCAGTTCCACCAAGAGCCAATTCTTTCAAATGGTCAAGCGTATTGTTGATTGCTTTTTTAGCATAATCCAACTGCGCTACATAACCCGAAAATTCTTGTCCCAAAGTTAAAGGCGTTGCATCCATCAGGTGTGTTCTTCCGATTTTTACAATATTCTGATATTTTTTTGCTTTTTCGTCCAGCGTATTTCTCAGTTTATCCAGAGCTGGCAAAGTCGCTTTTACCACTTTAGTATAAGCTGCGATGTGCATTGCTGTTGGATAAGTATCGTTGGAAGACTGGGATTTGTTCACGTCATCATTCGGATGCACTTCGGTTTTTTCGCCCAATTGTCCGCCACTGTTCACGTGAGATTTGTTCGCAACTACCTCGTTCACGTTCATATTAGATTGCGTTCCCGAGCCGGTTTGCCAGATTACCAATGGAAATTGGTCATACAATTCTCCGGCAAGAATCTCATCACAAACTTTCCCGATAGCATCTCTTTTTTCATTAGAAAGAACGCCTAATTCCGCATTGGTATAGGCCGCCGCTTTTTTTAGGTAAGCAAATGCATCGATGATTTCGCGCGGCATACTTCCTTCCGGACCAATTTTGAAATTATTTCTGGAACGCTCCGTTTGCGCACCCCAAAATTTATCAGCAGGCACTTGCACTTCGCCCATCGTGTCTTTTTCGATTCTGAAACTCATTATATTTGATTTAAATTTATTAGAAGCTGTTTCCCGCTTTCCGCTCATACTCCTCACGCCAAAGCTTTTCCAAGGCTTGTTGCGGGGTAACCGCTGCAATCGGGGCTAGTTGATAAAGACTGTTTTATAAACTTTTTCAACCAACTTTTCATTGATTTTTATAACCTTACGAAAATACTAAAAACTAAAAGTTCAGCAAAATGAAAAAAATCAATCTAGAAATTTTGTGAAATAGAATAAAAACGTCTATTTTTGCTCAAAATATATAGCATTATGATGTTATCAGCTTTTTGGCCGTTTTACCAATTTCTTTGGACCGTTTATTTCTTCACAATGATGATTTGTGGATTCTGGTGTATTTTGATGTTCTTCGGATTTATCGTACCACTTTGGTTAACAGAGGGTGTTGCAGAATACTTCGGGAAAATCAACAAGAACTTTGACCCAGAAAAAATCAGATACAAAAAATTGTATGAGCAAGAAGGAGTAGAAGTTATCTACCAAAGACCTGCAGGAGAAAAACCAGTTTCTCACGGTCATCACCATTAATTTGGCAATTTTCTTTTCGTGAGAGATTGCACTCAAAGCGAAACAATATATAATAAATCCATTCTTTCGAGAGTGGATTTTTAGTTTTAAACCACAAAGGCACAAAGGGTTTCACAAAGAATACAATTAAATTAATAATAATAGAGTCCTTTTGGTAAATATAATTTGGAAACTTCTGACATCTATCTTCCTGCTTCCAACTTAAAACTTAAATCATTATCTTTGCAAACTAAAATTTACCTATGTCTAAGTCATTAATTCCGAAACTGGAAGCGATAAAACAACGATATAACGAGGTCGCAGATCTTATCATCCAACCGGATGTGATTTCTGACCAAAAAAAATACTCTACACTCAACAAAGAATACAGCGATTTGGGAAAAATCGTGAAAGTTTTTGATGAATATAAAAACGCGCTAGATACAATCACTGAATCTGACGAAATCATTGCAGATGGTTCTGATAAAGAATTCGTGGAAATGGCGAAGGAGGAAAAATATCAAGCTATGGACAAACTTCCTGCTTTTGAGGAAGAATTGAAATACCTTCTAATTCCAAAAGACCCTGCTGATGATAAGAATATCATTCTGGAAATGCGTTCCGGAACTGGTGGTGATGAAGCGGCTATTTTTGTGGAGGATATGTACAGAATGTATACGATGTATTTCAAAACAAAAGGCTGGAAGCACGAGGTTACCGATTCTAGTGAAGCTTCAAAAGGCTACAAAGAATTGATTATGAAAGTCCAAGGCGAAAGCGTGTACGGAATTATGAAATTTGAATCTGGTGTTCACCGTGTGCAGCGTGTTCCCGAGACAGAATCTCAGGGTCGTGTCCATACTTCTGCAATTACGATTGCGGTTTTGCCAGAAGCTGAAGAAGTGGATGTTGAAATCAATCCTGCTGATATAGAGATGCAGACTTCCCGTTCCGGAGGTGCTGGTGGACAAAACGTGAACAAAGTTGAAACGAAAGTTCAGTTAACACACAAGCCGTCAGGATTGGTTGTGGTTTGTCAGCAAGCACGTTCTCAGCTGGCTAACAGGGAATTAGCTATGGAAATGTTGAGAGCGAAATTGTATGATATCAAACTTCAGGAAGTTGTAGGTGATATTGCCGCACAAAGAAAAACAATGGTTTCTACAGGTGACCGTTCTGCAAAAATCAAAACTTATAATTATCCACAAGGAAGAGTTACTGACCATAGAATCAATAAATCTATGTATAATCTGGATGCTTATATGAACGGCGATATCCAGGAAATGATGGATGCTGTGATAATGGCAGAAAATGCTGAAAAGTTGAAAGGTGAAGAAGAGGGAATTGCCTGATAGAAGTTAGAGGTGAAAAGTTAGATGTTAGAAATCTTTCTAATTGATGTATATTTTAATATTCTAATGTTCAAATTATAATATAGAGCTCAATGGAATTTTCATTGGGCTTTTATTTTGTTTTATCGATTCCTCTTAGTCCGTTAAACTTGACTCCGTATTTCCAATTGCAATAAGCGAAGAATTGGTACAATCTGTATTCGAAATCGAAACCATAATTTTCTTTTTGGTCGTAATCTATAGCGACTTCATAAAAGTTAGGGTTGACTGCTGAATAGAATCGATTGTTCCATTCGGTAACAAGAATTTGATTTCGAGATTTCAAGCTACTTTCTGTGAACATTGATTTTGGTTGAGCTCTTGTCGCTACAAAATTCTCATATTCCGCATCAAAAACGGTGACTTCCCATTCGTCTGCAGAATCGGTCTTTTTATGGGCTGATAAAGAATGATTTTGATTTTCAGGTAATGGTTTTAAAGTTGTGGAGCAAGACCAAACAAATCCTGAAATAATTAATAGGGCGATAAGGTTTTTCATTTTAAATGATTTCTTTAAAGTTATGACTAATTTTATTACCAGTGAATTGCTCGCAGCGCGAGCAGAGTGGAGCTCATTTTTATTTGGACAAAGCTTTGGTAAAAAATAGCGGGAACGGAGCGCGGATAAAGCTTCCCAAATAATTTGATTCTTAAAATAAAAAACCGTTCCAAATATTTGAAACGGTTTGTATAGCAATTAAGATTTAATTAAGGATTTGGATCTTTCTGTAAGATAACGAATGCCGGGAAGTGGTCGGAATAACCTCCTGTAAATTTGTCTCCTGACCAGGATCTGAACGGATAACCTTTGTAACTTCCTTCTTTGGTAATCAAATAATCGGGAGCAAAAATCTCTGCTTTGAAAATGGTGTAATCTTTTTTCAACTCGTTGTTAGGTGAATGAAGATTAGAAGAAACGATGATCTGATCAAACAAGTTAGGTGCGTCTTGATAAGCTAAAGACGCAACCCCTTTCTTATATAAAGGATACATCAAATTGAGATAAGGTGATGTCTCAGATAGATCTTTAGGGTTTCCTACTGCCTTGAAACCATTTTTCAAACTTGAACTTACAGGATCGTCATTGAAATCTCCCATAGCAAATAGTTTTGTTGATGGATCTAAAGCTCTTATGCTGTCCATCTGTTGCCTTAGAACCATTGCAGCTGCATTACGTTTAGGAAGAGACGCTGCTTCTCCACCTCTTCTTGATGGCCAGTGATTTAGGAAAAATGCAACTTTCTCATTGTCTAAGAAACCTGTTAATACCAAAATGTCTCTGGTGTATTCTCTTTTTCCTCCATCACCAAAGATTTTAACTTCTTTTTTCCAAGATTTAGATGGTGTGAATCTTCTTTTCTGATATATGAAAGCAATGTCAATACCTCTATAATCATAAGAGTTATAATGTACAACACCGTAATCATACTTTGCAATAGCTGGTTCTTTTACAAGATCTTCCACCACCTGACGGTTTTCTACTTCCAAAAGACCTACAACAACTGGAGCGGTTCCTGTATAGGATTTCCCCATTTCAGAAATTACTTTTGCTTCGTTTGCTAATTTTTGCTTGTATACACTATAGGTATAGTTTTTACCACTTTTAGGGGTGAACTCCTCGGAACCGCCTTGGATTCTTACCACTTTTTTACCTACAAGAGATTCATCATTCCAAGGACCTTTATAGTCTTTTTCTGTAACTTCCAGATATTTTATAGAATCCAAAGGCACGCTTCTGTGAAATGCAGGATTGCTTCTGTCTTTTGTTCCGTCTATATAATCTGCAGAACGGACAGTATCCCAAAGGTTTTCAACGTTTAAGAATCCAACCGTTGCTGCACGAACTTGTCTTTTCTGCTGTGCAAATAATAAGGAAATACTAAATATAGCTATTACGCTAAATAAATTTTTCATAATAAAAAATGTAAGGCTACAAAAGTAATTTTTTTTGGATTGTTGCAAAATAAAAATTTAAAGTTTTTAAAAATTCATAATTATGTTTTAATTAATTGATAATTTGTTAAAATAAAAAAAATGTTAAAAAGTTTTAATTATCAAAAATTTATATACATTTGCCTTCCGTGCATAACGGACTGTATATTAGAAAAAAAGAGCAAACAAAACCTAATTGATTTATGATTAAAAAATTATCATTAATCTCCTTGTTTACAATGCTTCCGGCATCATTTTACTTTGCACAGACTACGGTTTTTGCATACCTAAAAGATGCTGATGGGAAACCAGTAGAAAAAGCAAGAGTAGATCTAAAAGGAGAAGGTAATGATGTTACGGCAGACAAAATTGGTTATTTCCAATTTGTAGATTTGAAGACCGGACATTATCAAATTGTGGTATCAAAGCCAAATTTCGAGACAAAAACTTTGGAATTTGACATTACTACAGAAAAGAGGAAAGACTTAGGGGTAATTACCCTTTACTCCACGTTGACAGGAGCAGATCAGGGGCTTGCAATCCTTGATACTGGAGACGATGAAAATAGCGGACAGTCTTCTACTGTTGGATTATTGCAATCTTCTCAAGATGTTTTTAATAGAATCGCGAGTTTCGACTTGGGAGCTTATTGGTTCAGACCAAGGGGGGTTGATGGAAGAACTTCCGAAAATATGTTGAATGGTGTGTCAATGGTAAAATCTGATAATGGTAATGTTGATTTCTCAAATTGGGGAGGTCTTAATGAGATTGTTAGATATCCGGAAATCGCTGCTAATCATTCTCCTTCTGAATATGCATTTGGTGGAGCAACTGGTGTTATCTACAAAAATACCAGAGCCAGCGAGTATCGAAAAGGCTTTCAAGCTGTTTATTCTATTACAAACAGAAATTATAGACAAAGAGTTTCTTTGAGATATTCTTCTGGAATGTCAAAAAGTGGATGGGCCTTCACGTTAATGGGAGCTAAAAGATGGGCTGAAGAAGGGATCCAAGAAGGAACTTTCTATGATGCTTATGGTACTTATCTAGGTGTTGAGAAAAAATTTAGCGATAGTCACACAATGACTTTCAATGCATTTGCTTCTCCATATAGAAGATCTACAGCGAGCCCAAGTACTCAGGAAGTTTATGATTACAGAGGCGTACATTATAACTCCTATTGGGGTTGGCAAGATGGAGAGAAGAGAAGTGAAAGAGTAAGAAAAGGTTTCCAGCCAGTTTTCCAATTACAGGATTTCTGGAAAATCAATAAGAAATCAAACTTATGGACATCATTGTCTTATCAGTTTGGAAAAGATAAAGGATCTAGATTAGATTGGCAAAGTGTACCAAACCCCTCTCCTACATATTATAGAAATCTACCAAGTTATTTTGGATCATTGAACGAAGATGCTTTTGTTTGGGATCCTAGTTCGGGAAATTATTTAGCAGCAGGTGATGCATATCAGGCATCTCGTACTGCTTGGCAAAATGGCGATCCGAATGTAACTCAGATCAATTGGAACAGATTGTATGCTGCCAACATGGCGCAATCTCCTGTAACACAATATGGTGTAACTGGTAAAAGAGCGTTGTATTATTTGGTAAACGATGTAAGTGATGATAAAATCTGGAATGCTGCAACGCATTATACTTACAATTTTACGGATAAAACAAAATTTATGTTGAACGTTTCTTATCAGAACTACAGATCAGAGCTTTATAGAGAAGTTAATGATTTGTTAGGAGCTGATTTTGTATTCAATAAAGATCCGTTTGCGGCAACTAATAATCCTGGAACTTCTGCTTTATATAATGAAGGAGAAACAGATGTTGCTAAAAAAGTTGGAGATAGATTGCTTTATAACTATATCTTCAGAAGACAGGAGGTAAAGGTAAATCCAGGACTAAAATTTTCGGAAGGTAAATTTGATGTTTTTGTTTCAGCACTTGCTGGCTATTCAACGTCTAGCAGAGAAGGATTATTCAAACACTATCTTTATGCTGACTCTTTTGGTAAAAGTAAAGATTATGACTTCTGGAACTTTGGTTTGAAGGGGCAAGTTATATATAAAATAGATGGAAGAAACTTCTTGGTGTATAACGGATCATTCTTTTCCCAGGCACCATATCTTGAAGATTTATTCATCAACCCAAGACTTAACTCTTCTGTTGCACCGAACATTAAAAATACAGTTATCAACGCTAATGATTTAAGTTATGTAATTAATTCTCCATTGTTTAAAATAAGAGCATCAGTGTTTTTGATTGATACTCAGAATGAAACAAGTGTGCAGAGATTCTTTGCAGATGGTATCCAAATTGATAATTCTGCGAGTGGTGGAGCTACAGATACTAATACAGGAGGACAGTACATTCAGAGTGCTTTTGTAACTCAGGTAATGTCTAATGTAGAAAAAAGAAATATGGGTGCAGAACTAGGAGTTGACTTCAAGGTATTACCTACATTATCACTTCAAGGTGTAGCTAGTTATGGTGAATATACTTACCGCAACAACCCAGATGTTTATTTTGCTTCTGATGCGATTGGTGTTTTTGGAAATGGACAATCTTTTGTGCAGTTTGGTAAATCTGATCTTAAAAACTACAAACAAGGTGGAACGCCGCAAATGGCATTTTCTGCTGGTTTCAGATATAATTCTCCAAAATACTGGTGGTTCGGTGCTAACTGGAATTATTTAGATAACAATTATTTAGATCCTTCTGCACTACTGAGGTCTCAAAGTTTTGTACAAAATAGTAATTCAGGAACACCATATGAAAATGCTACCCCAGAAGAACTTAGAAGATTACTAGCACCAAACAAATTACCTGCTGCTTATTTTATCAATGCAAACGTAGGTAAATCTTGGATGTTTGGTAAATATTATTTGTTAATCTCTGCATCTGTTAATAATATCTTTGATAATACTAAGTATATTACTGGAGGATTTGAGCAAACAAGAAATGTTAAATTTGATGGTTTCCAGGAAGATTTCAACAGAAGCCAGCAATTATTCGCCCCTAAATATTGGTATACACAAGGGCGTTCTTATTTCGTTAATTTACAAGTTAGATTTTAAAATTATAATAATGAAAACATATACAACAATCAAAACATTGGTCTTTTCTGCAATGGTTGCAATGACCTTTACTTCGTGTGTGAAAGATGATGACTGGAATGCACCAGAAATTCTTTGTAATAACAGATTTGATGCACCAACAATAACAATGGCAGATTTTGTTAAATTGGCACCAGCTCCTGCTAACTCTACAACTTATTCAGCGACTACTTATAAGGTTCCTGCTGATGGCGCTCCAGTAATATTTGACGGATACATAGTTTCTTCTGATGAAAATGGTAATTTTTATAAGACTATTTCTTTTCAGGACAAACCAGAAAATCCAACTGTAGGATTACAGATGGAGGTGGATAAAGCATCTAATTATGCTGATTTTCCTGTCGGAGCACATGTTCGTATCAAAGCTAATGGATTAGTTTTAGGATTGGATAGAGGTACAATAAAAATTGGATCTGTAGATCCAACTTATGCAATTGGAAGAATTCCGAGTATTCTTTTAACAAGATATTTAGCAGGTGTTTGTGATGGAAATAGAATGGATATTGCAACTTTAGTTCCTACAAAACTTCCTAATCTTGACGCTGCGAAAAATGAGAAATATATTAATACATTAGTTCAGGTTTCAGATGTACAGTTTTCTGAGGATCTCATTACGCCTGTTCATAAAACTTTCTTAGAATATGTTGCGGGTGTTGGACAAGATACTGATAGAGCTATTTATGGAAAGAACGGAAATAATACGATTATTCGAAATTCGGGTTACTCTACATTTGGAGCTAATTTACTACCAGAAAAAAGTGGAGATTTAACATTCGTTGTTAGTAGATATAATGGTGCATTTCAGATGTTAATTAGAAGTCTATCTGATATCAATTTTACTAATAATAGATTTTTACCAGGTGCACCAGATAATCCTTCAGCTTCTGCCGTAAACCTTTTTGCAGGGGCAGATTTTGAAAATTGGGCTACTTTCCTATCAAGTGTTAATAACTTCGGACTTAAAACTTATGCAACTCAAGGTGTAGGTTTAGGCTATAATGGTACAAATTCCTTACAAATTAAAGGAACTCCGACAGCTAATGACTATGTATTTACTTCTGTTGCAACGACAGGCTTACCGACTAAACCGAAAAGGATTACAATGTACATCAAGGGAACTGCTACAGGTAAATCTCTTTCATTCAATGTGTACAAGACATCAGGAAGTCCAGCATACTATACATACAATCTAGGAACATTCGCAACTGGAGCTATCCTATCTCCTTCAGATGCTAATGCATACACGGGATCTATCAATACTAATGGACAATGGCGATTAATCGAAATTAATGTTTCTACTCTAACAGATATGAATTTAGCTGCAGGGAAAGATATTTTTGCTATTAAGACAGGAACCAATGGTGTTTATGATCTTCAAATAGATAATATAACAATCGAGTAATTTCGATTCGTTTGAATATAAACAAAAAAAAGACTGCAAGCAATTGCGGTCTTTTTTTTATTCAAAATATTCCAGAATTCTGTGTCTTCATCTTCCTCCAAAGCTTACGTCCAAAAAATAAGACAGCAATAATTAATACAATTGCAAGGATAAAAGCAATAACAGGAAGAAAGATAGAAAGAACCGACATCAATCCAGCTCCGGCAGTTTCTGTGGTTGCAACAATATTATTTCCTATTCCTGCAGTTGTGGCGGTAGAAGCGGCTCGTGTTCCGGCAAATCCAGAAGCAATCGTTGCAGCTGTTCCGCCTCCGGCAATCAAAGCTAAAGCCCACTGAGGAAATGTTTCCAACTCCATAAACTGGCTGGCAAAAAGAACTGATCCCGCAATAGTTGCTAAAGGAATAGAAAGCGTATCCAGAAAATTATCAACAACAGGAATATAATAAGCCAGAATCTCAATAACTGTTGCAACGCCAGTTGTGATAAGGGTTGGTAATCCAGAAAGCCATTCGAAATTGTCACTCATAGGAATCCATCCAAGATAAGATGAAAGACTAACCGCAAAGAGAGGTAGAAAGACTCTAAAACCAGAAGCCGCAGCTAATCCAATTCCGATGAAAGCACTCAGAAGGTAAGGTAGAATATGTTCCATTTGTAATTTCTTTGAGAATAAAATTACAAATTAAATAGAGATGTTTATCCAGTTCTTTTCTTGCAAAGATCCAGAAACTGTTTTTCAACAACAGAAAAACTTCCGGGTAATTCCTTAGAAGCCCAAAAAAGCATCGCAATAGATCGGTCTCCAAAAGCATTGATGTAAACAGATTTGTTGAGGCGGTAAGATTCTCTTAACAAGCGTTTTATGCGGTTTCTGTCCACGGCTCTTTTGAAAAATTTCTTTGAAACAGAAACACCTATTTTATGATTGTCTATCGAAAGTTTATCAGAAGATTTCAGATGGATAATCCTGACATTATCTACAGAAAGCCACTTCCCTTTAGCAAAAAGCAAATCTATCTCATACTTTTTCTTCAGTTTTTCGTGAGAAGGGTAACTGTTTGTGTCCAAAATTTATTGTCTTCCGGTTAAATGATTGATAACTTCAGCAGCGGCGTATAATCCGAAAAGTGCAGGAATGAAACTGATTGTTCCGTAGAAAGATCTCTTGAAATTACTTCCGTCAGTCATCTTCAGGCTGCTTTCATCCTGAACTTCTGTTGAAAAAACGCATCGGAAACCTTTGTTGATTTTCTCTTTTTTCAAACGTTTTCTTACCTGTCGCGCCAATAGACAATCTCTTGTTTTATGCAGGTCACGAACCATTACTTTGCTTGGATCGGTCTTTCCGCCTGCTCCCATAGATGAAACTAATTTGACTTTGTTTCTGCGACAAGTTATCATTAATGCCAATTTCGGGGTCAAAGAATCAATGCAGTCCAAAACGTAATCGAATTTTTCTGATTTGATTAATTCTTCCATTCTTTCCGGCTCCAAAAACTCATTAATTTTTGTAAGCTCAAGATTTGGGTTGATGTCCATTAATCGGTCTCCAACCAACTCTACTTTATGTTGACCAACAGTTGAATGAAGTGCTGGAAGTTGTCTGTTAATATTGGTTATGTCAACAACATCGCCATCAGCAATAATCATTTTTCCGATTCCTGCTCTCGCCAAAAATTCTGCTGCAAAGGAACCTACACCGCCTAAACCAACCACTAAAACTTTAGCGTTTTGCAGTTTTTCAATGCCTTTATCTTTTATCAGTAATTCGGTGCGTTCTAACCAAAATTTATCCATAATTAACAACATTTTCAAGATTTTCCCACATTTGGGTTTTCAGGTTTTCCAAAGGAATGGATTTGATTTCTGATACTTTTTCATACAATTCTGCAATGTCAAAATCTGCATCATCGGTCTCCAAAAACATCTTTTGAATGGGAAAATCTTTAATCAATTTTTGCAAAGATAAGTTATCTAATCCTGCTTTTCCAAAACTGAGATAAAACCCTGCCTCCAAAAGTTCTTTTCCAATATTTTCTTTCTTATTGAAACCGTGAATTACCAACGGAACTTTAGCTTTTTTATAATGTAAAATCTGCGAAAATCTACGGACACAATGGATGATAATTGGTTTTTTGATCTCTTCTGCCCAAGAGATATGATTTTGAAAAATTTCGTTTTGAAGATTTTCATCGATGTTAATTAATCCGTCCAACCCACATTCGCCGATGGCAAGACAGTTTTTTGATAAGGAAATATTTTTTATTTTTTCGAAATCGGATGTCCAGTTTTCTGAAATATCTTTTGGATGCAAACCAACCGAGAAATTACCTAGTGGAATGGCTTCGTTAAGATTTAGATTATAAATCCCGGTTTTATTTTGTTTGTGGTGGTGAAAATCCAAAAAATCCATAATCAAAGATATGAAATTAAAGATTTTTTTGAACGATGAATTGCACGCAGCCCGGCCTGAATGGAGCTCGTTTTGCAAATTTGGACTGGGAAAAGTGCTGGCAATTTGCAAAACAGCGGGAATGGAGGACGGATAAAGCTGCCCAAATTATTATGCGAATCATAAAAAGTTAAAATTTGTTAAATTCTGTAATCGATAACTATTGTTTTTGATGAAAATTAGTTTAATTTTACATTAAATCTTTCATAAAGAATGAGGAAAAAATTTACTGATAAACAAACAAAAATTCTGGATGTTGCTGAGGAACTGATTGCTAAAAAAGGTTTTGACGGGACGTCTGTACGGGATATTTGTACCAAAGCGGGAATCAATGTTGCAATGATTTCTTACTATTTTGGTTCCAAAGAAAAGATGATGTCTTATCTTTATCAGTACCGTGTGCAAAGGACAAAGGAGAGTTTTTCTGAGTTTGCGCAAACTATAAAAGAAGGAAAACCGGAGATGCAGATGAAGGAAATCGTGAATTATGTGATTTCTTTGTTGTTCAAGTACAGCTATTTTCACGGTTTTGTGACTCAGGAGATGCGTTCTCTGGACAATGTGAAGGATGATCTTCTGGAGTTTTACCAGACTTGTGTGGGCAGATTGGATGAGATTATCAAAAGAGGAATAGTTTCCGGTGTTTTTCACAATGCACCAAAATCTGAGGATATCCTGACGATGATTATTGGTTCAACTTTGTTTGTAATCAGAAATAAAAACTTTTACGAAATCTATGTTCCTGCAAACAACGATGCGCAATATATGAAAGAAGCTGAACAAAAACTGAAAAACAGTACATTGTTAAGCGTTTTTGCTTTGTTGGATTACGATGCAGATTAGTTTTTAGTTGCAAATTTTAAAGCTTCGTTGACGTAAAATTCTACTTCTTTTGGTCTGTTTTTAGAATCTTTTTCTGGAGCTTGTTCGTTGCCTAATCTTACGATAATCATATCATATTCCGGAATCATAATGACATATTGACCGAGGATTCCGTGCATATAGTAATGATGAATTTGAGAATCATTATTAATCCAGATTCCCATTCCGTAAACACCATTGGAATTTTCTGCAGGTGTTGTCATTTTATCAACAAAATTTTCATTGATCCAAGGGATGTCTTCGAATTTTCCCTTGTTTAAAAGTAAAGATCCAATTTTAGCAAAATCTCTGGCGGTAGAATGGACGCAGCAAAACGATTTTTCTATACCAAGACCATCAACCGACCATTCTGCATTGTGTTCCATCCCGAGAGGTTTCCAAAGTTTGGCTGAAGCATACATTGATAATGGCATCTGAACGGCTCTGCCTACTGCAAAACCTAATAATTGTGGTGCAGCAGATTGATATTCAAACTTTTCACCCGGGTTATGTTTAAACTTACTTTTGAAAACAATATCCGAAATGGAAAAGCCATAATAAGTTGCTGCATTTTTGGAAAAAGGATTCTTATAATCATTCTCCCAATCGAGTCCGGCCTGCATTGAGGCGAGATTTTCTAAAGTTAAATTTTTTCCAAACTTATCATTTGAAAATTCTTTATAAAAATCTGAAAAAGGCTGATTAATTCTTTCTATCCTACCATCATCTATAGCTTTTCCCATTAATAAAACAGTAATTGCATTGGCCATAGAAAAAGAATTGCTGAGTGTATTTTTGTTATAGCCATCCCAATAATGTTCTTGCAAAAGTTTGCCGTGTTGGATTGCCAAAAATGAAACAGATTTTGTGTCCATTAAATGTCTTTCCAAAGCTGGAGACAAAGGTTGTTTATTATAACTGATATCAATAGGCCAAGGTTTTGGATTTCCTCTGGAAATGGTTTTTGAAGGGAAATCTTTTCCATCATCAATGGTTGGCCCGTTTTTACCTCGCAGATATGTTAATTGTATCCCCCGGAACAGATAATTGTATCCTGTGATGTAGATGAGGACAATAACAGAAGCAATGATTACCAGAACAACATTGATAATTTTTTTCATAGGAAGCTTTTGCTACAAAAATATAGAATATGTAATCATCGTCATCTGAAAACATTATTTTTGTTAAAAATATTATTGATGAATAGATTTTTATTGGTTTTGATTTTGAGTGTATTTTCGTTTTCTAATGCTCAAAACAACTACAAACCGATTGATACGGCAGATTATCTACTGCGGAAAAATTTTTTGACAACTTATATCAAAGATTCTGAAACTTATAATAAGAAGCAAAGGGAAAAATACGAAGGAAAAACAGGAAGAGAGATTTCTGCAGCTTTATCAAGATTTCAAAAGGATTTTCAGGATGAAGTGAAGAATAAGAATTTTGTGTTCAATACGGCGTTCAATCAATATGTAAATCAGCTGGTTGAACAGATTCTTAAAAGCAATTCTCTGGATTTTCCAAACCTGAAAGTTCTGGTAGAAAAAGATAACAGCCCAAACGCCTATTGTATGGGAGACGGAACTTTGGTTGTGAATATGGGTCTTTTCAATTGGGTGGATAATGAGGGGCAATTGGCATCTGTGATTTGTCACGAGTTGGGGCATCTTTTTTTGGACCATTCCATCAAGATTCAGTTAGAGAATATTCAGTTGGGAAAAGATGGAAAAGCTGAAGCTAAAACTTTGACATTAGTTCAAAATAACAAAGGTGAGAAAGCGCATCAGTTTTACAAAAGACAATTGTACAAATTCAGTGCACAGAAAAGAAAGCAGGAAAATGAGGCAGATTCTCTTGGTTATATCTATTATCAGAAATCGAATTTTTCCAGACCAGATTTCAGAAAGGCATTGTTGAATTTGAAAAAATATGATACGATTTCTCCAAAAATGGTCAAGGTTGAAACCTATAAACAGTTTTTTGACCTTCCGAATCATCCTTTCAAGGAACAATGGATGAAAAAGGAAGATTTTTCCGGCTACGATTATTCTCATTACAAAGAGAAGATAGATAAAGATTCTGTGGCTTCGCATCCTGAGATAGAAGCGAGGATACAATATCTTGACAAACATTTTCCTTTGCAGGATTTGGTTTCAAAAGAAGAACCTAAACCGGATTTTCTTGACCTGCAGAAAATAGCGAAAATGGAAGTCCTTCCTAATTTTTATCAATCAGAAGATTATGGCGTCGGGATTTATTCTGCTTTGCAATTTCTTCAAAAAGAAGATTCGGATAAAGATTACTACAAATATTGGTTGGGAAAGAATTTTGAAAAAATATATGAAGCTCGGAAGAATTATAAACTCAATCGTTATCTGGACAGAGTTGATCCAAAAAATCAGAGCGAAAGTTACCAGCAGTTTCTCAATTTTATGTGGAACCTAAGTCTGGATGATATCAAATACATTACCGAATTTTATAATAAAAAAAGTCTCTGAAAACTCAGAGACTTTTGTCTTAATAATTGAGACGTTCCAAACGGATCTTATTGTATTTTTCCTTTTGATTATATTCTCTCAACAAGATATAGCCTTCTTTCCCAACATACGGATAAACCATATAGTCGTCTTTTGCAGAGATTGGAACAACTTCCTGTTTGAAGTTTCCGTCTATTAATGTATTGATGTACAGATTCCAGTTTTTCTCCTTTGTTTCGATATCTTTTACATAATCCCGGTAGAAGAAAACCACATCTTTTCCATCATTCAGATATTGAGAAAACAGATAATCTGAGTTAGACCATTTTGATTTTTCCTTTTCAAAAATCTTTACACCTTTTGTTTTAAAATCTTTATCCGTAAAAATGTAAACCAAATCTGTTGTTTTTGGTGCGCTATATTGTCCTTCTGGTTTATACTTTTCCAAGATTAGACCAACGCTTCCGTCTTTCAGAAAATAGGCATCACGAGGATGTAAATAATAACCAGATTCTACCAGTCCACTTTCTTTGATCTTAGGAATATAACTTACAAGATCAAGGTGGTCAAGGTCTTTTACATTGGTCTCAAATGTATTTTTATCCACCAAAAGTCTGGTGTAGCCGATTTTTCGGAGGTCATTGGTAATATGGTTGCCGAGCATTACAATCTTATCATCGAAAATTTTGTCGTTATCAATATTCCCGAAAGTGTAGGAGTACAAACTCGTGATGTAATCCAGAGTTTCATTGTTCAAGACTTCTATTTTTTCAAAACTTTTTTGTTCTCCGGTTTTGATGTCAAGTACCAAAAGAGAATATTGCTTGTTTTTGTCTATCGTTTTTTTGACCAGGAAGAAGAGATGCTTTTCATCCTTATCGATTAAAGAAATCTCCTCATTTATTTTTTTGTCACCAGAAGTATTGTACTTGTATCGCCATAATTCCTTTTTATTTTCATCAAATTTGATGAGACTGTTGTGATTCACATACTTTCCGTAGTCATTATATTCTACAGCAATATATCCACCTTCCTTGATTTCTACGACATAAGAGATGTAATTGTAACCTTTTTCCTTTTTCTCTTCTCGGTTTTCTTTTCTGGCGCTTTTCCAAGATTTCTGTTCTGTGATTTCTTTAAAATTGCCGTTGTCGTAATCGTAATAAATTTTTTTCTTGATTGAGTTATCTTTCAAATTGATAACCATAGAAGAAGGTGTGAAAACCGTTTTGTTGGTCACGAACTCTCGGTCTATTCTCGAAGGGCGAAGGATAATTTCGCCTCGGAAATCCATATAGCCATAATAATCACCAGCTGTGATATCACCTTCGAACTCTTTGTTGGCGATTGGATTCAGGTTTTTATCCAGGATTACATATTCGAATTTTTTGGTTTTATCTCTGCTTTTTCCATAAGAATAGATGGAAACATAACCGAACAGGCTGTCCTTTTGATCAAAGATCGCATTGAATCCCAAATGTTCTCCTTTTGCCAATGCATAAAGGTCTTGGGTCTGTGAGTAGAAGAATGATGATAAGAATATTACCACCAGAACAGAGAGTTTTTTCATAGAATTGTTTTCTAAACACAAAACTAAAAAAATAAACATTTTAGTATAGATTTATTGATGTGATTTTCAAGAGTATTCCATCAAATTTTGATTAATTTTGTTTGGAATGATTTTCGATTTTCCAGATTTATGAATGATGAATTGAAAAAACAACAGCTCAAACGCTACAAAACTCTTGCGACAGGATTATTTATTCTGATGGCGGTTACTTTCATAACAATGACGATTTTGCAAAAAGAAAATCATTCGCATTGGATTGGCTACATCCGTGCGTTTTCTGAAGCAGCAATGGTCGGTGCTTTGGCAGATTGGTTTGCGGTGACGGCTTTGTTTAATTATCCTTTAGGTCTTAAGATTCCGCATACCAATTTGATTGAAAATTCTAAAGAAAAAATTGGTGACAATCTCGGAAATTTTGTGGTTGATAATTTTCTATCACCTCAGAATATTCGTCCTTATATTCAGAAACTAAAAGTTTCGGTTTATGTAGGGGATTGGCTTTCCAAAGAGAGAAATCAAGATGTTTTGATTAATGAATTATCTTCAATTCTTAAAGATATTATTAATAAACTCGATGATGAATCGGTTGTTAATTTTATTTCGAATAAAGCCGAAGAAATGACAGATTCCATCAAATTAAATTCAGTCATCGGAAACGGAATCGAATATCTTCTCAACAAAAATGACCATCAGAAAATCATTACAAACCTCAGTTCCCAAATCAAAAATTATATTCTTGAGAATCAGCAAATAGTTTCCGAAAGAGTAGGAAAGGAGAGTTTCTTTTTGATTCCGAAATCTGTAGATAATAAAATTGCAGAAAAAATCACCAAAGGTTTAAGCGATTATTTTCTGGAAGTTGAAGAAAATCTTAATCATCCATTACGAGCTGAAATCAAGAATAAAATTCTGGATTTTTCACAAGAACTAAAAGAAGAACCAAAATGGGAAACAGAATTTGATTCTATCAAATCCGATTTTCTGCAAAGTGATAAGATCAAACAATATTCATCTGACATTTGGCAATCTCTGAAATCGTCATTAATCAAAGAATTATCCGAGAAAGATTCTAAACTGAAATCTTACGTCAGAAAAAACATTAACGAGTTTGTTTTCAATCTTCAGAATGATGAACAATTCCAAAACCGAATTGATAATTGGGTTAGATTGACGGCCTATAAATATATTCTGAAAAATACCCGGAATTTTGGTGAGTTAATTAGTACAACCGTTGGCAATTGGGAAGGTAAAGAACTCAGCCGAAAACTGGAACTGGAAGTAGGGAAAGATTTGCAATTCATCAGAATCAATGGAACCATCGTTGGTGGACTGGTTGGTTTACTGATTTACACGATTGCGAATTATATTTAAATGTAATTATAATTGATGCTCTCATAATTTTGGTAGATTTAGTAAATCATTAAAATTTAAATTTGCTTTATCTGCAAAATCAGAGAGATAATTTTATTCATAAAAAAGCCTCCAAATTTTGGAGGCTTTCTATTTTTATTTCTTTTCAAGAATTTTCTCGATGATTTTATGTGTAATCATATAAGTTGGTTTTACACCTGTGAGTCCAAGTCCGCCGGAAGATAATGTACTTCCTGTTTCTAATGGATTATCAGAAGCGTAATAAGCGTACATCACAAACAAATCCGGAGAAATGTGATGGCGAATTTTGCTCGCTACTTGAATTGCTTTCTGGTAATGCGCACCTTCCATTTCCAGTCCGATGGCTTTCCAAGAAGTCGTCATAAAATAGGATAAAATATCTTTGTTTTGAAGTGACGTTCCTAAAACCGTAATCATTGGTCCTTCAAAAGCTTTAACCTCATCATCTACAAAATCTTCCAATTTCAAAGCGTTTTCGAAAGTATAATTATCTGCAGTTCCTTCAAAAATGTGAGACGTGGGAATCATAATGTCGCCTTTTCCTCCAGTCAAGATTCCTGCTTTCCCCATTATCGAAACCGATTTTACTTTCATCATATAAACTTCGCCGTTCACTTCATAAGGTCTTAACAACTCGTCCATTACTTCGTAAGCTTGTTCGCCGAAAGCATAATCGAAAACCAAAATCACATCGTCGCCTTTATATTTATGATTAGCAAAAACCGAATTTTTTAGTTCAGTTTTAGAAAGGTCAATGATTTGAACATCAATGTTGCTTCCGCTATTGTCATCAATATAAATCATTCCTTCTTTCAACGCGTGGTCTAGGATTTTTTCCTGAAGATCTTTCTTGTTACTAATGTCAGCAAATAATTTGTAATCTACTTCTTTTGTAGCTTTTTTGTTAAGCGCCTCATTGGCAAAAAGCATATTTTTCACCGAGTGCATATTGGCACTGATGATGTGAAGCGGACGCATATGAAGATTGTTTTCTACAAGAATATTTTTGATTTTGTTCGCCCATCTTTCCCCGAAAAGGTGATGACCAACACGTTCCTGAAGAATGGCTGAAAAATAGATTTCTCTTTCTCTTGTTTCTCTCCAATCATCAAGGCTGATCTGCCCTAACCAATAAATGATTTTGAATAAACGGTCAGGGTTTTTATCGTCTCCGAAGTTGTTATAAGCATTCAGAGTTTCATCAAAAGTTCTTCCTAAGAAAGAGGAAAGATGAATCAAAGCTACTTCTTTTTCTTTTCTGCTGTATTTTTTATCGCCTTTTGCAACCTCTTCAATGATTTTCCAGATGCGCTTTGGGCGACCTTCGTTATCCAAATCGAAACCGATATTTTTAATTTTATCAGCTTCCAGATAAAGGAAAGTCAAGTGAGTCAGGATATCATAAATCTCAGAACGTCCCAAAAGAACTTCGATGTTCATCTGGTGTTCATCTATTCTGTAGCAGTTTCTACGTCTTTTCTTAGGAACGATTGGCTCGAAACTTCCTTTGTCAAAACCTTCGTCAGAAGTCAGGTGTATAAAAGAACATTCCTCGATGCCTTCCGGAAGACGGTCAAGAACATAAAGCAAACCGTCCAGTTCTATCTTATTAGGGATACTCATACTTCCGTAGATTTCGGGATTGATGACCATTAATAATTTTCTTAACGATTCGCCCGACACTCCAGATGGTTTGAAAAATCCTCTATAGAATAAGTGTCTCATAGAGACATATAATCTTTCGATAGCTTCTGTGGTTTCTCTTGCTCTTGAATTTGCCATATATTAAAATTTTTGTAAAAGTCTGCAAAGGTATGAAATTTTATTTAAATCAAAATAATTTGTTTAATTGGTTGAATTTCAAACGATTGTTGCTTTTGTGTGCTTCTTGGTTTATTAATTTAATAGTTTTTAAAGTTAAACTTTCTCCTCAATATTCTAAAAATAAATTTTATTCATAATTTGATAACAAATATTAAATAAGAGTTTTATATACGTTAATTGATTTGTCTTAAAATTTAGGGGTTGTATAAAGATTTAAAATTGTTTTTATTTTAAACGGCCATAAATTTTTAGGGGTAAATTAATTTGAATTTATATTTTTTGTAAATTTGCCTTGTTAAAAATAACACACTTTTATGTCAACATTAAGATTTAAAGCCTTAGCCGAGCTTCCTTTCAGAAATTACAGACAGGATAATGCGGTTTCTATCCCTTCCAAACTTTCAGAATTGTTTTGTCAAAATGTATTCTCAGAAGAAACAATGAGAGAATATCTGACGAAAGAAGCGTTCCAATCCATTTTGGATGCTATTAAAAAAGGAACAAAAATCCAGAGACACATTGCGGATCAGGTAGCTGTTGCGATGAAAGATTGGGCAATGTCCAAAGGAGCCACACACTACACGCACTGGTTTCAACCGTTGACAGGAGCAACTGCTGAGAAACACGATTCTTTCTTCACACCAATCGAAGGTGGGAGAGCAATTGAGAGATTCAGTGGTGCATTATTGATTCAGCAAGAGCCGGATGCTTCTTCTTTCCCGAACGGTGGAATCAGAAATACGTTTGAAGCTAGAGGTTATACTGCTTGGGATCCGACTTCTCCGGCTTTCATTATGGGAACTACACTTTGTATTCCTTCGATTTTCATTTCTTATACTGGTGAAACTTTAGATTATAAAGCACCTTTATTAAGAGCTTTGAATGCGGTTGATGAAGCGGCGACAGATGTTTGCAAATCTTACTTCGATAAAAATGTAACAAAAGTTTCTCCGACTCTAGGTTGGGAACAAGAATATTTCTTGGTAGATACAGCTTTGTATCAATCGAGACCAGATTTGGTTTTAACAGGAAAAACTTTGCTAGGACATTCTCCTGCAAAAGGACAACAGTTGGATGACCATTATTTTGGTTCGATTCCTACAAGAGTGATGAACTATATGAAGGAGTTGGAAATCGAATGTATGAAGTTAGGAATTCCTGTAACAACGCGTCACAACGAGGTTGCGCCTAACCAATTCGAATTGGCACCAATGTTCGAAGAAGCAAATGTTGCAGTTGACCACAATTCATTATTAATGGATATTATGGCGAGAATTGCACACAAGCATCACTTCCATATTTTATTTCACGAAAAACCATTTGCTGGTGTTAACGGAAGTGGAAAACATAACAACTGGTCTTTGGGAACAGATACAGGCGAAAACCTTTTGAGTCCAGGTAAAAATCCGAAGAAAAACCTTCAGTTCCTGACTTTCTTTGTTAATACTTTGAAAGCGGTTCACGATTATGCGGATTTGTTGAGAGCATCTATCGCATCTGCTAGCAACGACCACAGATTGGGAGCTAATGAAGCGCCACCGGCAATCATTTCAGCATTCATAGGAAGTCAATTGTTCGGCGTTTTGGAAGAATTGGAAAAAGTAACAGACGGAAAATTATCTCCTGAAGAAAAAACGGAGTTGAAACTGAATGTTGTTGGAAAAATTCCTGAAATTCTTTTAGATAATACCGATAGAAACAGAACGTCTCCATTTGCCTTTACAGGAAACAAATTCGAAATCAGAGCGGTGGGCTCTTCTGCAAACTGTGCGGAAGTAATGACTGTAATGAACGTAATTGCGGCTAAACAATTAAAAACCTTCAAAACTGAAGTTGATGCTTTGATTGAAACTGGTCTTAAGAAAGATGAAGCCATTTTCAATGTATTAAGAGAATACATCAAGCAATCTAAGAGCATTATGTTCGAAGGTGACGGCTATTCTGAGGATTGGGCAAAAGAAGCAGAGAAAAGAGGTCTTAACAATTTGAAGACAACTCCGGAAGCTCTTAAAATGGAATTAGACCAAAAATTCGTTGAGCTTTACGAGGAATTAGGAATCTATTCCCACAGAGAATTCGAAGCTAGAAATGAAATCAAATTAGAAAAATACTCAACAGTCATTGATATCGAAGCCAGAGTTTTGGCTGATATCGCAAGAAACCACATCATTCCCGCAGCACTTAATTATCAAAACAGATTGATTGAGAACGTTAAAGGTTTGAAAGAAATCTTTGGAGACAAAGAATTCAAGACTTTGGCAAAAGAACAATTGGCGTTGATTTCTGATATTTCCGGAAATGTTTCCCAAATCAAAGTTGGAGTTGACGAACTTTTGGCAGCTAAAGAAAAAGCTAAAAATACATCAGGAAGTCAAAAACAAGCAGAGGAATATTGCACCAAAGTTATCCCTTTATTTGACAACATCAGAGAGGCTTCTGATGCTCTTGAAATGATGGTTGATGATGAGCTTTGGCCAATGACAAAATATAGAGAATTACTCTTCACTAGATAAATATCTACAAAAAAGTTAAAGAATCTTAACTAAAAATAAAACCGCAATGCCCAAATAAAGGCTTTGCGGTTTGTTTTTTTTTAACATTCTTAAAAAGACTGTTAAAATATGTTAAACTAAAAGTCTCTCAGTTTGAATTGGAAGACCCTTTAAACGGTAATGGCTATTTTTGCTATGCAATCACAAAATACCAACCTAAAGTTTAACACAAATAATTAAATATATATGAAGAAAAGAGTTCTAGTTTATATCTTATTTGTGACCACGTTTTTTTCACTTCAGTCTTGTGTTTCTAACTATGTGGTTTCTAACAATCAAACATACAAAACTGATGCCAAATTTGCATCATTGGATGTAAACGTAAAACCCGTAACCGACAAATCAAACAACAAAGGACAACAAGTTTTAGCATCTATTGCTAATACAAACGATGTTATCAAAAGGTCAGCGATAGAAAATGCAATCAGACACAGCAATACGATTGACAATATCTTATCCGAAGCTGAAAGTTATCTCGGAACACCATACAGATTCGGAGGAACTTCCAGAAGCGGAATAGACTGTTCAGCATTCGTATTGTCAGTTTTTGGCGCAGCAGCTGGGATGGACCTTCCAAGAGTAGCAGCTCAACAATCTCAAGAAGGCGATTCTGTAGAAAAAACAGAACTTCAGAAAGGAGATTTGGTATTTTTCTCACACAGAGGCAGCAGAATCTCTCACGTAGGAATCGTGGAAGATGTAACACCAGAAGGCGAAGTGAAGTTTATTCACGCTGCAACATCCAAAGGAGTAATGGTTTCTTCACTAGACGATAACTATTGGGGACCAAAATTTAGATTCGCTAAGCGAGTTGTAAAAGAAAATGCATTAACTGTATTAAATAATTAGAGAGACTGAAAATATTCAGAAAAAACCTCAGAAGCAATTCTGAGGTTTTTTTATTTATAGGTCATTGCGAACGAAGTGAAGCAATCTAAAAAAATACTTAGGAGCTATTTCCCGCTTTCCGTTGCAATCTTTTTTGCAGACAATTTTCACATCAATAGACCCGAAATTCACGCAAAAAAGGATTTCCACTGCAATCGGGGCTAGGAATTTTGTCATCCAAACAACATTTGTCATTTAAAATTTACTATCAACATTGTCAGACTGAGGCTCTCGAAGTCAATCTATAATCAATTCCTCAATCTTAGATTGCACTTCTTTGCTTTTTAATCTTAGAATGATAAAATACAATTCCGGAAACTGCAGGGCAATCTCATTCCACGTTTGATTCAGTTCATAAATGTTATTAATTCCTTGAAGTAAGCTTGCTAAAAAATGTTTTTTTCTCTGTATCAACCCACGGAATCCGTAAGCGCCTAAAACCTGCAGAAATCGCATCATTTTCATCCATTCAAAAGATTGTTTCAGAGCTTCTTTGTCAGAATCCTTTTCCCAGAATGATACATAATACTCAAGCATTTCTTCTTTAAAATTATTAGGGAAATTAGCTTTAGCCTGATAAAGAAAAGAAATCACATCATAAGTCGCAGGACCTTCCATTGCCGATTGATAATCGATAAAGAAAACCTCATCATTCTCATCCACCAAAATATTCCTGGACTGGAAATCCCGAATCATCAAGGTCTTTGGCTCCAACTTCTGAATCAACTCAGAAATAGTTTTGAATTCCTTCAACAAAGTCGATTTGTGATATTCAATTTCAAGAACATCAATCAAAAAATTCTTGAAGTAATAAAGATCGTGCGTAATTGGTAAATCATCATAACTTTCGTACTCAAAGCTTTTTTTGAAATCTACTTTTCCCAAAGTTTTGGTCTGTAATTCAAACAGTTTTATCAGGCTTTTTTTGACCAGATTTTTTACTCGGTCAGAAGTTCCTTCTTTAGTAATAACTTCCGAAAGTGTTTTATTTCCCAAAAACTCCTGAACATATAAATCTCTTTCAAAATTGATTTTAAAAATCTTCGGTGTATTAAGTTGTAGACTTTGAAATAACTCGGAAAAATAGAAAAAAGCCTCATTCTCCCGGATATTCTCGTTATAAGTGATCACATATTTCTTATCCTCAAAACTCCCGATATAATTGATTCTGGAAGAGCCACTTTGTGGAAGAGCAATAAAAGAATCCGGGTTTTTACCCAAAAATTCTTTGAAAAAATCCTGATGTTCCTGCATAGAACAAAGTTAATTAATAATAGATTTTGATTCGCTAAAAATTGTAATTTTACGCTTTAAAATCACAAACTTAGAATTTTATAAAAATAAAGTGTGATTTCAATTGACCTTAAAAAATAAACACCCACAAATGAAAGATTTTTTACCCGTTCTGAAAATTTTATTAAGATTCGTTGTTATCTATATCGTTCTGGTATTGCTCTATCAATTCTATCTTAACTCTTATGAGAACGAAGTGGTAGATCCTTTTACAAGATGGGTAGCGAAACAAGTCGCTTTTCTGCAAAATGTATTAGGCTTCCCAACTGTTTTGGTTGATAGTTTGAAATTGCATAGTGTCTTGTTTCAAACATCCGGGAAGTTCACAACCAGAATGGTAGAAGGTTGTAATGTTTTCTCGGTCGCAATCTTATTTACGGCTTTTGTTTTTGCTTTTTATAAAGGTGCTAAAACATTTCTATTTGCCCTCGGAGGAATCATTTTACTTCATATCCTTAATATTTCAAGAATTGTTTTACTGAATATCATTTTCTTAAAATATCCTCAGTACGAAAAAGTTGGGCATGATTACCTTTTTCCAGCGATTATTTATGGTGGCGTAATTATTCTTTGGTTAGTCTGGATTCAGTTTTTTGCTTTAAAAAAAACCGATAAATCTTAATTATCATTACAGAATTTTGTTTTTTTTTGACTTTAATTGTTGATTATTAGCAATTAAGAATATTTATTTTTGTAATTTTGTCGTGTAACACACGAGAAGCAATGAAAAATAAATTTATTATCCAAGCTGGGATTTTCCACAGCGCTTTACAGAATCGAACTGATTCTAATATTCAACACTTCGTTTTATAGCACTTATTTTACACTCACAAGTAACTAATGAATTTATGCTTATTCAATCTTTGGATTGATAATTTCATAATGCTATTAATCTATCAAAGAATTTAAATTTTGTAAAAATGATTATTCAAATTTCACTTTTGCAATCCATAAAATTGCCGAAAATACTAAAGTGGGTTTTAGTTTTGTCGGGCGTTTTAGGATTAATCGGGATACGCGGATTAGAAGATAAATTGTTCTATGATCCTTTTTTGCGTTTCTTCAAAACAGCTAATCCAAATGAAATTTTTCCGGATTTTGTGTGGGGGAAATTAATTGTGAGCTATCTTTTTAGATTTGGATTGAACACCTTTTTCTCATTGGTAATAATCCATTTTCTCTTCCAAAATAAAGAATGGACAAAACAGGCTTTTATCTTGATTTTGTTGGTTTTTGCAATCGTATTTCCAATTTATCTCTTTTGCATCAATGATGAGTTTGACTTTGGTTATCTTTTCTCATTTTATGTGAGAAGATTTGTAATTCAACCGCTGACACTGGTACTGTTAATTCCGATTTTCTACTATCGTAAAAAGATGATTCAGGATTAATTTTTTGATTTGTGAATAAAATAGAAATTTATTCAAATAAGAAAAAAGCTTTTTTGTTGCTTTTAGGCTCTGTTGTATTTGTAGTGTTGGGATTTTTTTGTTTTTTGAATGCTGAAAATGTACGAAGTTCATTATTTAGAAATCCATTCATAGTAAAAATTGCTGGAATCGCTTCCATTCTTTTCTTTGGTTATGGGATTTTTGTTTCAATAAAACAGTTGATCAAAAATAAATTAATGCTAATTATTAATGAAAAGGGCATTAATGTAAATCCCAAAAAAGATGATATTATCAAATGGGAGGATATTGATGGATTTTCTGAAATTAAAATTAATAGCGTGAAAATCATTAACATTCAAATCAATAATTCGATTGATTACATCAACAACGAAACAAATAAAATAAGGAAAAACTTAATGAAATTCAATTTGAATAACTATGGATCTCCTTTTAATATTTCGTCATCAACAATGAGTTTAAATCATATAGAATTATTAAAATTACTGAACGAAAATTTTATTGAATATAAATTTAAGAATCAGTAATTAATTTTCCGATGTATGTTTATTAGGCTGAGAAATATTCTCACCATTCCAATCGACCTTTTTTGTAAAATCGTGTTGGCGAACCGGGCATTCAAAAATTTGGCAAATAGCACAGGAAGTCGGTTTACAATCATCCATATGAAAATTGAATTCCACTTTTCTGTCGGTATTTTTGGCGATTAGTTTGATGACTTCTTCCATCTCATCGTGAGCAGTTCTTAGTTCAAAATACCAAGGTAAAGTGATGTGTGCATCTATATGAAGTCGGCTTCCAAATTGCTGAATTTTCATATTGTGAACATCAATCCATTCTGGTTTTCTGTTCTCATTGAGGAAGCTCGCCAATCTTTCCAACATTTCTGGATCTGCTTCATCCATTATTCCACTCAAGGATTTTCTAATGATTTTGTAGCCAATAATGATGATGTAGAATCCAAAAACCAATGCAACAAGGGAATCAATCCAAACAATTTTTGTGAAATAAACCAACACCAAACTGACTACGACACCCAAAGTTGTAATGGTGTCAGACTGAAGATGTTTCCCGGAGGATATCAAAACAATTGAGTTTTCTCTTTTCCCTTTCTGAATCGAGATATAGCCCAAGATATAATTAATAATGGCAGTTGCAGCGATAATCCAAATCCCTAAATCCAACTTGCTAAGAACTTTTCCGGAAATCAAACTGTTGGTTCCTTCGTAGATAATCATTATCCCGGCAATGCTTATGAGAGAGCCTTCTATTGCCGAAGTGACAAACTCCACTTTTCCGTGTCCGTAAGGATGATTCTCATCTCTCGGTTTCGAAGCGAGATATAAAGCGTAAAGCCCCAAAAAAGCACTTATGACATTCACGATGCTTTCCATAGCGTCGGAGAAAACTGCGTCGGAATTCGTCAGTTTCCAGGCAACTAATTTCCCTACGAATAGAATAATACCAATGGCAGCAATCCATCTTTGGAAGCCGATGTTGGAATTTGTTTTTTTATTTGTTTTCATTGCTAAAAAAAGAATCTTCGAAATTTCGAAGATTCTTTAGATTTTGTTAGTTTAAACTAAGTTGTTTGCTACTAAGTATTCTGCAATCTGAACCGCGTTGGTAGCAGCGCCCTTTCGGAGATTGTCTGCCACAATCCAGAGATTGAGTGTTTTGGGTTGCGAAAGATCTCGTCTGATTCTTCCTACAAAAACCTCATCTTTTCCTTCGGAATATAAAGGCATTGGATATTCGTTATTTTTAACGTTATCCTGAAGCACAACTCCTGGCGTTTCAGAAAGAATTTTTCTTACTTCTTCCAAATCAAATTCGTTTTCAAATTCGATATTCACGCTTTCAGAATGTCCTCCCTGTACTGGAACTCTTACTGCAGTTGCCGTCAAATTAAAAGTATCGTCGCCCATAATTTTCTTAGGCTCTTTCATCAATTTGATTTCTTCCTTAGTATAATCATCATCCGCAAAAACATCACAATGTGGCAATGCATTTTTGAAGATTTGATAAGGATAAACTTTTTCAGGATTTTCGCCTTTGATTTGGCTCTCTCCGTTCACCGAATATTCTATTTCAGAATTTAGTTGATCAACAGCTGCTTTTCCAGTTCCGGTAACAGATTGGTAAGTTGAAACAATGACCCTTTTGATATCATATTTCTGATTCAACGGATGAAGAACCATCACCAACTGGATTGTAGAACAATTGGGATTAGCAATGATTTTGTCTTCTTTTGTCAAAACGTTCGCATTGATCTCAGGAACTACTAACTTTTTAGTCGGATCCATTCTCCAAGCTGATGAGTTATCGATCACTACTGTTCCAACTTCAGCGAATTTTGGAGCAAACTCCAAAGATGTTCCACCGCCAGCTGAAAAAATAGCGATCTCGGGTTTGACTGCAATAGCGTCGTTCATGCTAACGATAGTGAATTCCTTGTCCTTGAATTTGACCTTATTTCCAACAGATCTCTCTGATGCTACGGGAATCAGTTCAGTAATTGGGAGATTTCTCTCCTCCAAAACTTTCAGCATAACTTGTCCAACCATTCCGGTTGCGCCTACTACAGCTACTTTCATTGTTTTTTGATTAATTAAATTGTTAAATATTTATCCGAAAACTCTAGCCCAAGGGAATGCAAAAACGAATAACGCAATTGCAACCAATCCTAATGACATAATAGGAATAGTCAGTTTTTCGGTTGTTTTGAATTTTTTATTGATAATCGTCATTAATACTGCTGCGATTAACATAGAGAAAGGATGTTCTACATAAGTGAATCTTAAATCAGCATTTTTCATGACTGCGCCCATATCCAATCCTTTTGTAATGTTGGTAATCAGCATGATGATCCCAATCAAGAATTGAACGTGAAAAAAGATCATTGTAAATAATGTTACTTTTTTTAAAGCCTTTGAAATGTTACCGCTGTAACCAAACATCGTTACAAGTAAAAGGACTAAAAATGCTGCTACCAACAAAAGTTCGAGGTAAGCGAAACCTTTGTGTGCATGCAAAAGAATGTTATAAATTTCCATATCCAGATTTTTGATTGACAAAGATAGAAAAATCCCGACAGATAGCCGGGATTTTAATATTTTAAATAAGTTGGGTTTTTATAAAATTATTAATTATTGAGGATTTGAAACAATAACTTTCTCAAGATAAACTTCGTTGTGTCCAGGCTGCATATATCCTTGATGAGTATCTGTTCTACTTTCCCAATAGATTGTTCCTCCAGTAATGGAATTAAAGGTGTAATATTCTACATAAGTACTACCGTTTGGATTTGAAGGATTAATCTGCTTGAAGTGAGCAGCTACAGTAATGTCATAAGATATGCCTGGGTTACTATTGAGAGAAGAGTTTCTATGAAAATTAACTTTAGAACTTAACTGCACATGATAAATATCCTGAGAGCCATTAGTATTTTGTTCAATAACATTTTCAAGTTGACCATAACTAAATGTTAATGGCTGGTATAGATAGTATAGTCCTATTCTATCGGAGGTTGTAAATTGTTCTCTCTGTGAATACCAACCTTCTCCACTATGCAAGCGCATATAGGAATTAGATGAATACATCATTATTGAGTTGAAATCCATTGGACCAAAAGTTCTTGCCTCTGAAAAATTCTTAATTTGATAATTTACATCATTATGTACACTTGGATCTACCCAAATATATGCATCTCTGTCAGGTCTTTGGTGTTCATGGAATACTCCCACAGCATGGGCTATTTCATGCATTACGACTCCGTGGTTTGCCCAATCAGCAATGTTGATTATTTGTCCACCACCTACACGACCAACATAAGAAGAACTTTCAGATGCATGTCTGACAAACTTAATATAATCTTGTTGGTTTGTTCTTGGAACCAATTTCACTCCTGTATCAGAAGAAAAATGATTAATAGCTGAAATTATTCTTGCTGTATTAGGGAATCCTGAAGAAATCTCATAAGGGACCACACCATCAGTCCATTTTCTAGCAAAATCTCTAAAAATATTACTTTTTCCCGCAGTATTACTGCCATCTAATGATTTTAAGAATTGAAATTGCTCTTCACTTATAATTATATCATCACTAATGAAATATCTACCATCTCTTACAGCAATTTTTAAATTATTACCATTCAATTTTAGATTTATTTCATTTTCAGATTGTGAGGTTGTTATAATATCTTCTTGACGACAAGAAAAGATAAAAATTAATGCAACAAATAAAATAGGATTTTTTTCATGATAAATGTAGTTTGGTTAAAATTAAATATGTATTGAAAAAAAATAGAATCTATAATTTATAGATGCTGCCCATGTTTTGTAAAACAAGCAAGCAAATACATTCGGTACTGTTTGACCTAAAAAAGTAAAAGACATTGCTTGAGCCCTAATTTTTATTAGTTAGTTATCGCGCAATGTCTTTATAATTATAGAATATTACTATTTAGAAAATGTACCGGATTCCAACCTGTCCCTGCCATCTAGAAGCAAGATCAGAAATATTATAAGCTTTGTTTTCACTTGGAGCTCTGAAAGTATATCCTCCGCCACCAGAAGTAGTATAAGTAATTAACTGATAAGCTTGATTATTTACGAAATAGCTTTTGCCCCATTCTTTGTTAAGAAGATTCCCTACGTTGAAAATATCAAATGTCAATTGGAATCTGTGAACTCTATCTTTTATTGTTACTCCTAAGTCCTGAGTGATTCTCAAATCAAATCTATGTTCCCAAGGCGTTCTTGCACCATTTCTTTCAGCATATTGACCTCTTCTAGTTTTTAAGTAAGGATCTTGCTCGATGAAGGCATCCAATGCAGCCCATTGTTGTGCAACTGTAGCAGGGTTAGATCCTGTTAAGGCAACTAATTTAATCTCACTAGCATTTCTAGGTACATAGATTAGGTCATTGGAAAGCGCCCCATCACCATTCACATCGCCGTTATACAAATAAGTAAAAGGAGATCCAGATGTTCCTGCATAGAATAAGCTGAATCCAGTTGAGAATGCTTTGTTTCTACCATATTCTATTTTATAACCAACACTTCCAATAGTTCTGTGTCTGATATCAAAATTAGAATTTGCAAGGGCAGGGTTATTTGGGTTTGTTACAACTTGTGTAAACTCCCAGTTTGATAAAGCTGTACTACTGTTACCATCATTGATTGATGCAGATTGACCGTGAGTGTAAGCAGCCATCAAGTCCAAACCAAAACCAAATGATTTTTGTAATTGAGTTGTTAAACTATAAGTATAACCTCTGCTTGAGTTGCTTAATAAAATTACATTGGTGAAGTCTGTAGCATTCACTCTTTGTCCAGCATAGTTAGGTCTAATATCTGCACCTCCTGATAAAGCAGGATTGATAATTCCATTGCTACCAGATATATTGATGTCAGAATATACAATGTTATTCATTGTTTTAGAAAGCATACCTTCCAAAGTAGCGTTGATTCCTCCAGGTAATTTGAAATCTCCCGCTAAGTTGAATCTCAATACTTGAGGGATTTTGAAATCATCACTTACAAGGTTAACTTCTGCTCTTGTAGATCCAGATCCCATATTCTGTTGGTTATCAATATTAGGGTCAAATCCGTTACCTCCGTTGATTGCAGTTGTTCTTGCATCAACAGTACCAAACAACATTCCGCTGTTTGTAAACTGATTAGATAACCAAACAAACGGTACTCTTCCAGTGAACACCCCAACACCTCCACGTAAAACAAGAGATCTATCTCCGTTTACGTTATAATTAAATCCAGCTCTTGGAGCCCATAACAATTGACCACTTGGTGTATTGTCTGTTCTGTATCCAGGGAAAGCGGCTTCAATCTTTGGATTTCTCAAAGGCTTATCTCCAATGATTGGAACATCTAATCTAATACCATAAGTTAATCTAAAGTTTTTGAAAACCTCAGATTCTCCTTGTGCATAAAATCCTAACTGGGCAGCGCTGAACTTAGCTTCTGGTCTTGATTCTCCTGGGATTAAAGAATAAGTTGCTCTAACTCTCGCAGGATTATTGTTTAAGTAATCTGCTACACTATTGAAGTCCCATCTACCATTTAGGTTATTGATAAACAAGTTTCTAAAAGTGAAGAATTCGTTGTGAGTTCCTAAAGTGAAAGTATTTTTTCCAACATTCCATTTAAAGTTGTCAGTAACTTCAAAAATAGTTTGGTCTAATTCATTAGCAAATGAACTTCTTTGAGATCCAAATTCTGCAGATGCTCCAGAAACGTTTCCAATATTCAAGATAGTGATTTGAGGGAAAGGGCTTCCTGCGGTATCACGACTATCTTTTATAGATGAATATCCTAAGATTAAGTTATTGGAAAAACTACTGTTGAAGTTACTTCTTAATTCAGCAACCAAACCACTTTGCTTGTTCGTGAATTTATAAGCGTTATTTCCAAATCTAAAGAAATTGGCACTTCTTGATAAATTGTCATCAAAAGCATCAATATAGTTATAGCGGATAGCTAGCTGGTGCTTGTCATTGATGTTCCAATCAATTTTACCAAAAAATTTGTTGTTTTGAGTTTGGATATCTTGAGGACCGTAGCCACCAACATCATATCCGTATTTTGAAAGTGTGTAATCTGCAATTTGCTGAGCAATATCATTGGTCATAGCAGTTCCAGTTTCGCCAGCATTGAAGGCTAAAGGAGAAGTTCTTCTTCCAGATTCTGCGTTGAAGAAGAAGAATAATTTATCTTTAATCAATGGGCCTCCAACTCTGAAACCGTATTGAGTTTCACTGAATTTTGAAGACTTTTCACCAGTGATTACACTTTTACCAATTGTCTTTTCGTTTCTTCCAAAGAAATATAATGAACCTTCAAATTTATTATTTCCAGATCTTGTAACAGCATTTACTCCTGCTCCGGTAAAGTTTCCTTGTGTTACATCAAAAGGAGCAAGTGCTACCTGAAGTTCTTGAATTGCGTCAAGGGAAATTGGCTGTGTACCAGCTTGTCCACCGGGTGTTCCAGAACCGGACAGTCCGAATACATCGTTGTTTACAGCACCATCAATTGTAATGTTATTATATCTGTTATTTGCTCCTCCAAAAGAGTTTCCGTTGGCTTGAGGCGTAAGTCTTGTAAAGTCTTGTAAAGATCTACTAAGAGTAGGCATACTCTCTAATTGCTTTCTTCCAACAACTGTTGTTGCTCCATTTTTTTTAGAATTTCTTCCTACAGCAACAATTTTCACTGCTTCAATTGAGGTTTCATTTTCTTGTGTCAACATTGCGTCGGCAGCAAAAGGCTCTCCTAATTGTAAATATACATCTTCGTATATAACAGGTTTCAAATTAGCATAGGTAATTTCAATTGTGTAAGGACCTCCAACACGAAGATTCGGTAAATTGAAATAACCAGAGCTATTAGAAACTCCAGAATATACAGTACCAGAAGGTTGGTGAACTGCTTTGATACTAGCTCCGGCAGTTTTTTTACCAGCAGATTGAGTAACAACTCCACTTACGCTACTTGTTGTTACCTGTGCAGACGCTGTGAAAAAACCGGCAAGTAAAATTGCAACGATTAAAGTCTTTTTCATTTTCTTAAGATTTATGTCGCAAAAGTCTTAAAAAAAATTACAAAAACTGTTAATAGATTGTTAATTTTGTAAAGCCTTGAGACTCAGGTCTATATTGCTTGAAGAGTGCGTAATTGCACCCGCTGAGATAAAATCAACACCAGTTTTTGCTACCGAATTTAACACCTCACGTGTAATTCCACCAGAAGCTTCGGTTTCTGATTTTTTATTAACAATCTTTACAGCTTTAGTCATTGTCTCGACATCCATATTGTCAAACATAATTCTGTCTGCACCTGATTTTACGGCTTCTTCAACTTCTTCAAGGTTACGGGTTTCAACTTCAATTTTAAGTTTTAGTTTATTTTTTTTGACGTAATCTTTTGCCATTTTCACAGCATTAGTAATGCTTCCATTATAATCAATATGATTGTCTTTCAGCATTATCATGTCATAAAGTCCATATCTGTGATTGGTTCCGCCGCCGATTGCCACTGCCCATTTTTCACAAACTCTGAAATTAGGAGTTGTTTTTCTGGTGTCAAGAAGTTTTGTTTTAGTTCCAACCAGTCGGGAATCCCAATCGTGAGTCATTGTTGCAATCCCGCTCATTCTTTGCATACAGTTCAGAACCAAACGTTCTGTTGAAAGAATAGATCTGGCTTTTCCAGAAACGATAAATGCAACATCACCTTTCTTAGCGGATTCTCCATCTTTGATAAAGATTTCAACAATGAGATTTTTATCAAAAGTTTTGAAAATAATTTCTGCTAGTTCCACACCAGCCAAAATGCAGTTTTCTTTAACCAAAAGCTGAGCTTTCTGTTCCAAATCTTTGGGAATTGTTGACAATGTTGAATGGTCGCCATTTTGGATATCTTCTTCTAAAGCCAATTTTATAAATTCCTTTAAAACTTTATCGTTAGCGTAAGATGGTCTTTTCATTTTGCGTTAGTTGATATTTTTATATTTGTTGAGAATCAATGAAAGCATTTCATAATCTTTTCCCTGACCAAAATTGTTAGTATTGGCCTTTGTTCCTATGATTTGGTTTCGATTACAGCCGAAACAAATTTTGGCGGCTCCGATAATTCTTTTATTTTTTTTGAAAACTAATATATCTCTAAATATCGGAATACAGGTAAAATATAATCCATCTCTTTCAGTGCTTTCGGAAAATAATTGTGTAATGCTTTGAAAATCTTTGGATTCTATCTCGGTTTTTTTGAAACCGACTTTTATGAGGTCATCCGTAAAATTATTGTTGTTGATGTTTTCAGTGGTTTCTCCCACAATCAAATCATATTTTAATTTATCCAATTCTGAATTATTCTGAAGGTTTGATAGATTCATTGCGATGTTTTCATCAATATCATTTGAATAATAGTCCACTGCATCAAAGTCAAAAAAAGGTTTGCCTGATTTTACATTATCACCCTGTTCCTTTGAAGATTTATCACCTTGGGGTTTTGAAAAATTACAAGATGTGTTAATGATAATTATAATCAACAAAAGAAACTTGACAATAGTTTTCATTGTTCAGTGATCAAAAGCGGTTTCGTAGCCAAATCCTTATTATAAAAAGCACCTTTATTTTCTTTCATTTCCAAAGATTGTTTGATAATCAAATAAGAAACATTCACAAGATTTCTCAACTCCGAAAGTTGTGGTGAAAGTATGGAATAATTATAAAGTTCTGTTACGGCTTCGTAGATTTCGCGCTGCTTTTTCTTGGCTAATTCCAATCTTGCATTGCTTCTTACAATCGCAACCAGGTCACTCATCATCTCCTGAAGCTGTTTCCTGAGATATGTTACGAGAACCATTTCGTCCATCATTTTCATTCCTTCCTCGTTCCACTCTGGAACTGCTTTCAAATCATCGAAATTGAAATCATTTTCTTTCAGCAATTCAACCGTTTTCATCGCCGCATTATGACCAAAAACCAAACCTTCTAATAAAGAATTTGAAGCTAATCTATTTGCGCCGTGAAGTCCGGAATTGGTGCATTCTCCAACCGCAAAAAGATTTTTGATAGAAGATTGTCCGTTTTTATCAGTTTCAATTCCACCCATCAGATAATGGCAAGCCGGAACTACGGGGATCAATTCTTTGAAAGGGTCAATTCCTTCTTCCATACATTTTTGATAGATATTTGGGAAATGATGCAAAAATTTTTCTCTATCCATTTCTCGGCAATCTAAACCTACAAAATCATCTCCGCTGATTTTCAATTCGTTATCAATAGCTCTTGCAACGATGTCACGTGAAGCCAATTCTTCACGCTCATCATATTTTTGCATAAAAGGTTTACCTGATTTTGTACGAAGTTTTGCACCGTCGCCACGAACGGCTTCAGAAATCAAGAACAACATTCCGTCTCGTTTGGAATACATCGCCGTTGGATGGAATTGATAATATTGCATATTCGAAACTTTGCCTTGCGCTCTGTGGACAAAGGCAATTCCGTCTCCTGTTGCAATAATTGGGTTGGTCGTGTTTTTATAAACGTGACCAGCGCCTCCAGTTGCAACTAAGGTAATTTTCGAAGTGATTTTTTTGATTTTCTTATTCTGTTCATCAAGAATATATGCACCATAAGCATTGATATTTCCTTTGTCCAATTCTTTTCCAGGAACGTGATGCTGAGTTATCAAATCGATGACATAATGGTGCGGAAGAATCTCAATATTTGGAGAGTTTCTAACAGTTTCCAAAAGTGCTCTTTCGATTTCGAAACCTGTAATATCTTTGTGGTGTACAATTCTGTTTTCCGTATGTCCACCTTCTCTTCCTAGAGAATATTGACCTTTTTCCTGGTCAAATTTTGCACCCCATTCAACGATTTCATTGAATCTAAGAGGTGCTTCCTCAACAACAATTTTTACAATCTCAGGGTCATTGATGTAATCTCCGGCACGCAAAGTATCGTCTATGTGTTTTTGAAAATTATCTTTAGAAAAATCTGTTACAACTGCCAATCCGCCTTGTGCATATTTGGTATTACTTTCGTCCTCGTTGGATTTTGTAACGATTGTTATTTTGGTTTCTGGTAATTGTTCGGAAATTTTGATGGCATAAGATAAGCCCGAAATTCCGGAACCGATTACAAGAACGTCTGTTTTTATCATTTTAATTTTGAAATTGTAGGATTATTAAAGACATTAAATCTTTGGATAATTGTCAGGATTGGATTTGGCAAAACGAATACCAAAAACAACTACTGTTTTTGTAGATTCATAAAGAATATAATGCAGGAGAATCGGGAATTTTCTTACTTGCCTAATTCTAATTTCATCATATCGAATTTGAAAAAAAGGAATGTTTTCTAATTGTAAAAGACATTCATCAAAATTGTGAATGAATTTGTTTCCAAGCTCAAAAGAAATATTTGAATAAAAATCATTGACTTCATCCAAATCTTCCCAAGCTTCTTTTGTAAGTAGTACGACAAACATTACAGATATTCTCCACGAATGGCACGCCAAGCTACAAAGTCTTCAGGCTTTGCATTTCTGACTCTTTCACGCATCAATTCTTTTTCCTCCTCAGAAATTTCAAAATCAAATTCTTCTTCTTTCGGAAAAATGATAACCTCAGCATATTCAGCATCAAAATTTTCTGGAAGTTCTATGCTCAGTTTATGATTTTTCACCTCAACGATTTGTCTGATTGCATTCATTTTAATTGAATTAAAGATTAAAATTACAGAAATTTGATGAACTTATCCGCAGGTTTTCTCACTTTTTTGAAATTCTGAAAAATATCATCTTCCGCTCTGTAGCCAAGCGCCAGAACAACCGCAATTTTTTCGTGTTCTTTATCAATTTTTAGAACATTTTCTATGATTTCAGATTTGAAGCCTTCCATTGGGCAAGTGTCGATTTCTTCTTCGGCAGAAGCCATTATCAATGAACCCAAAACAATATAGCTCTGTTTTTCGGACCAGCTTTCCAGTTCTTTCTGAGTGTAATTTTCTAAGAAAAGATTGATATTATTTCTAAAAGCAGACAATTGTTCCAAAGTCACACCACGCTCATTAATTATATGACTGAAATAATTATCAACATACTCCTTATTAATATGCGTTTTTGTAACCAAAGCAACCAAATGCGAGCAAGTTGATATCTGAGATGGATTATAAAATGCCGGAATCAATTTCTGAATCGTTTCATCATTCTCAACCACCAAAAGATGATACGGCTGAAGTCCTAAAGAACTGACAGACAATCTTCCAGCTTCCAAGATATTATTTAACTTCTCTGATGAAATCTTCCTCCCATCAAATTTTTTTACAGAATATCGCCAGTTAAGTGCTTCTAAATAATTCATATAACAAATATACTCATTTATGATTTTGGTTTAGAACCATTTTAAATAATGAAACTTTTCTAACCGAATTTTTTAAATCATTCATTGCAAATGCTTTATGGTAAGGCTTTTCGCAATATTTCATTTTAATTGATTTGTTATCAAATCATTAGCCAACAAAGCTGTGAAAACAAAAAGTTATAAACATTAAGTATAAAAGTGGGTGAAAGTGGTAAAATGTGGTAGATTTTTATATAAATTTGCTCCAAATGAAAAACTTCATTGGAACATACGAGTGTAAAATAGATGACAAAGGGCGCGTCAAACTGCCTGCTTCGCTTACGAAGCAGATGGAACATTTTGCAGATGAGCCATTTGTAATCAAGCGTTCGGTGTTTCAGAAGTGTCTTGAGGTTTATCCAATGAAGCCTTGGGAAAAACTGATGGCAAAAATAAACGGTCTGAACCGATTTGTGAAAAAAAATGCAGATTTCATCAGGATGTTTACGGCTGGAGTTAAAACTGCAGAGTTGGATAACGTTGGTCGTTTGCAAATCAGTAAGGATTTAACACAATTTGCAAATCTTGGAAAAGATATCGTGATTACAAGCGCTGGCGAATTGTTCGAGATTTGGGATAAAGATTCTTATGAACAGGTTATCTCGGTCAGTGAGTCTGATTTCGCTAGTCTTGCGGAAGATGTAATGGGAAATCTTGATTCCGAAGAATCAAATTAATAACTAAGAATAATTAATAGGTTTTTAAACCCGAATTATTAAATCATTATCAATCATCATTCATCAATAATAAAACAATGTATCACAATCCTGTCTTATTAAAACAAAGTGTCGACGCTCTGGTAACCAATCCGGACGGGATTTATGTGGACTGCACTTTTGGTGGAGGTGGTCACTCAAGAGAGATTTTGAGCAGGCTTTCCGACAAGGGAAAGTTGTTTTCTTTTGATCAAGATTTGGATGCGTTGAAAAATACGATTGATGACCCGAGATTTACTTTAGTGAATCAGAATTTTAGATTTTTGGAAAACTCGATGCTGGCTTATGGAATTTCTCAAGTTGATGGGATTTTGGCAGACTTGGGCGTTTCTTCTCATCAGTTTGATGAAGCGGAACGTGGATTTTCCACAAGGAGCAATGCGCCGCTTGATATGAGAATGAATGTATTGCAAGGCCTTGATGCGAAGAAAATCATCAACGATTACGAAGAAGAAGACCTCGCTAATATCTTTTACCAATATGGGGAATTGAGAGAATCTCGAAAATTGGCAAGAGAAATAGTTCATCACAGAAAAACCAAGAAAATCAATACGACTGAGGATTTGAAAAATCTCTTCAATTATATTCCTGCATTTAAACAGAATAAATTTTTTGCTCAGGTTTTTCAGGCAATCCGAATTGAAGTAAATCAGGAATTGGAGGTCTTAAAGGAAATGTTGGTTCAATCTTACAAGATTTTAAAAGTTGAAGGAAGATTAGTAGTGATTTCTTACCATTCTTTAGAAGATAGATTGGTAAAACGTTTCCTAAAAAACGGAATGTTTGAAGGTGAACCTCAGCGTGATATCTACGGGAATTATGCCAAAGCATTTGATTTGTTGCAAACCAAAGCGATCATTCCGGACAATAAAGAAATTGAAGAAAACTCAAGAGCGCGAAGCGCAAAAATGAGAATTGGAACAAAGTTATAAATCATAAATGATAGGCGATAAATGATTATCAATTACCATTCATCACTTATCAATTATAAAAACGTGGCAAAGCAGACAACCTATAATAAGCAGAAAAAGAAACTCACTTTTATGGACATCATAAAAGGGAATTTTCTTAACCGTGATGAGGTCAAAGCCCATTACAAATATTTTCTGTTCATTTTCGGATTGTTGATGGTGATGATTTATAGTAATCACTTGGTTAATAAAAAAATAGAACACGTTAACAAGCTTAAAGAAGAAACGGAAGAATATAAATCCAGAAACGCTTACGCACAAAGTAGGCTGATAAAAATAAGAATGGAATCCGAACTGGGAAAAGAAATGGTTCAGGATTCTTTGGTGAGTTTGGAAAGCCACCCGATGAAATTATTGATAAAAGTAGATAGCACAGATGATAAAGCAGCCAAATAACAATTACGAAAAAAAACGTTCCAATGCGTTGAAGTGGGGCTACCTTTTTGTTTTGGGAGCTTTCATTTTGTTTGTTATCTTTTTGGGTAGAATTATGATTCTTCAGAATACCAATGTTGAAGAATTCGAAAATAATTACATCAGCAAAAATTACCGAGAAGCAACCTTGAAAGCAGCTCGTGGAAATCTTTTCGCTTCCGATGGTTCTATCTTGGCAACAACGGTGATGCGTTATGATATCTATCTAGATTTCAAATCAATGAGAGATACGATTTACTCCAATAATATTGGTGCTTTGACAGATTCTCTTAGTAAAATGTTCGATAAGCCGAGAAGTTATTTCAGAGCGAAATTGGATGCACAAAACAAGAAAAATAATCAATATTATCTTTTAGCGAAAGGTTTGGACTTCGATGAGTATGATAGAATCCGTGAGTTTCCGATTTTCAAAAAAGGTAAAAATAAAGGAGGTTTCATCGTAGAAAGAAATTTCCGAAGAGAATTGGCAACAACGCAAATCGGAGCCGGAACCATCGGAGCTGATAATGGCGAATCAAAATCTGGTTTGGAAGGTGCTTTTAGTAAATTCTTAACCGGAATTGACGGAAAAAGATTGGAGCAAAAAATCACTTCTACACAATGGAAACCAATCGATTACTGGAAGGTTCAGGAGCCTGTTGATGGACAAGACGTTTATACAACTTTGGATTTGAGGATTCAAGATATTGCACATTCCGCATTGGAAAATCAACTCATCAAATTCGATGCGAATCACGGAAGTGTTGTTGTAATGGAAGTTGAAACTGGGAAAATCCGTGCGATGGTTAATCTTAGAAGAACTGATCCGGGAATCTATGTTGATGCTTACAATTATACTGTGAAAGATGCGCAGGAGCCAGGTTCTACATTCAAAACAGTGTCACTTTTGGCAGCGATGGACGATGGTTTTATTGATGAAAATACGAAAGTCAACATCGGAAACGGAATCTGGACTTACGCAGGACAAAGAATCACAGATGGTCACGGCGGCGGAACTTATGATGTAAGTGATGTCTTGGCGAAATCAAGTAATGTTGGAGCGGCTAAAATAATTACGCAACATTACGCTGATAAGCCGGAAGTTTTCATAGACCATCTTAAAAAATGGAAGATGTTTGATAAAATGCAAATCGAACTTCCAGGAATTGCAAAACCATCGATTCAGACACCTCAAAGCAAACGTTGGAACAAAGCGACTTTGGCTTCGTTGGGTTATGGATATTCTTCAAGCTTTCCATTATTACAATTGGTTGCTTTCTATAATGGAATTGCGAATAAAGGGAAAATGGTAAAACCGCTTTTCATTGATAAAATAATGAAAGATGGTAAGGTTCTTTACGAAGCCAATCCTGAAATCATGGTTAAAAAAATGGCTTCGGATAAAGCGATTACGATGATGACGCACGCTTTGACAAAAGCGGTTGAAAAAGGAACAGCAAAAAGTATCTATACTCCGAATCTTAAAATTGCGGGTAAAACGGGAACGGCAAGATTCGAATATTGGAAAGCTGGACCAATGAAGTATCAGGCGTCATTTGCAGGATTTTATCCGGCTGATAATCCGAAATATACGTGTATCGTAGTTGTGAATCAGCCTGATCCTTCAAAAGGATTTTACGGAGGAACGGTTTCTGCGCCGGTTTTCAAAGAGATTGCTGGAAAGACATTCTTGAAAACGCCTCTGAATGTTGAGAAAGATCTTTTGGTTGAACATAAAGTTAACCTTAATAAAATGACTGCACCAAATGTAAAGGTGAATGTCACAAGAGATTCGATGCCGAATTTGGTTGGAATGATTGGAAAGAATGTGATTCCTCAGCTTGAAAATCTGGGTTACAGAGTAGATTATAAAGGTGTTGGAAAAATTATGGGACAATTTCCTGCAGAAGGAGCGACTATTGGAAAGAACCAAAAGATTTATTTGAATCTTCAAAACTAAAAAAGCGACGAAGTCGCGTATGTTGGTAGAAATAAAAACGAATTATAATAACAATGAGGTGCGAAGCACCGAAATATTGGTTAAATGATATTACAAAATTTATTACAAAGGATTACAGTTTTAGAAGCCATCGGAACTCTTGAAAGAGAGGTTTCGGAATTGGTTTTTGACAGCAGAAAAGTTGTTGAAAATTCTTTGTATGTTGCACTGAAAGGAACTGTTTCAGATGGACATTCATACATCAATCAAAGCATTGAAAAAGGTGCAAGAGTGATTGTTTGCGAGGACTTACCTTCAGAAATTAATGATGAAATAACTTATTTAAGAGTTAAGGATTCTTCCAAAACTTTAGGACATTTAGCTTCTAATTTTTACGGAAATCCTTCTCAAAAATTAAATCTAATCGGCGTTACCGGAACTAATGGAAAAACTTCTGTAACGACATTGTTATTTGATATTTTCAAAAATCTGGGTTATCAATCCGTTTTAATTTCAACTGTTGAATATAGAATCGGAGATGAGATTATTCCTTCTACACACACAACGCCAGACGTAATTCGATTGAATCAAATACTGGCAAAAGCTGTTGAAATCGGATGTGAATATGCCTTTATGGAAGTAAGTTCTCACGGAATTTCCCAAGATAGAATCGAAGGTTTGCATTTTAAAATTGCCGGTTTTACGAATATCACGCATGACCATTTGGATTATCATAAGACTTTCCAAAATTATATCTACGCTAAGAAGAGATTCTTTGACGAGTTGGAAGATTCAGCGGTTGCAATTACAAATGCTGATGACAAAAACGGATTGGTAATGTTACAGAATACCAAAGCGAAAAAGAAGACATTTGCTTTGAAAACAATGGCAGATTTTCACGGAAAAGTTCTAGAAATTGACTTCAATGGGATGTTGCTGAACTTCAATAACAAAGAATTCTGGACAACTTTGACGGGAAAATTCAATGCTTATAATTTGCTTTTAGCTTATGGAATTGCTTTGGAATTAGGAATGGACGAAACAGAAGTTCTTCAGGCGATTTCAGTGCTTCAAAGGGTGAACGGAAGATTCGAAACGATAAAATCCGACAGCGGAATTTTCTTCGTGGTGGATTATTCGCACACGCCGGATGCATTGGAAAATGTGTTGGATAGCATCAACGAAATCAGAACCAAAAACGAAAGATTGATTTGTGTTTTCGGTTGTGGAGGCGACAGAGACAAAACCAAACGTCCGGAAATGGGCGACATCGCTACCAAAAAATCGACTTTGGCAATCATCACTTCTGACAATCCAAGAACGGAAGACCCGATACAGATTATCAAAGAAATAGAAGCTGGTGTTCAACCACAGAATTTTAGCAAATACACTTCGATTCCTGACAGAAGAGAAGCTATAAAAATGGCCATCAAATTTGCTGAACCAAAAGATATTGTTGTTGTAGCTGGAAAAGGGCACGAAACATATCAGGAAATCAATGGAGTGAAACATCATTTTGATGACAAAGAAACGATTAGGGAATTATTACAATTAATGGGAAAATAACAAAATATGCTTTATTACCTATACGAATATCTTTCCAGCCACGGAATCCACGTTCCGGGAATGAACTTGTTCAAATACATTTCGTTCCGTGCGGCGATGGCAGTTTTGTTTTCGCTGATTATTGCGATGGCTTACGGAAAAAGGATCATCAATTTCCTGAGAAGAAGACAAATGGGAGAATTGGTAAGAGACCTTGGTCTTGAAGGACAGAAGCAGAAAGAAGGAACGCCGACAATGGGAGGTTTGATTATCATTTTGGCGACCATCATTCCGGTTTTGTTATTCACCCGAATCACCAATATCTATATTGTCCTTTTGATTATTTCGGTTTTGTGGATGGGAGCCATTGGATTTTTAGACGATTATCTCAAAAAAGTTAAGAAAAATAAAGACGGATTAAGTGGGAAATTCAAAGTGATTGGGCAAGTTGGGTTAGGCTTAATTGTCGGAGTTACAATGTATTTCCATCCTGATGTTGAGGTTAAGAGAAAATATGCAGACGCAACGGTTATCAACAGAAATAATGTAGAACAGAATTTTATGCCGGACGAAAAAATTCCGGTTTCCACGGTTCCTTTTACAAAAAATAACGAGTTCGATTACAGTGGGATTTTATTCTGGATGGATGATGCAAAAGCGCACGAATGGGCTTGGATCGTTTTCATCCCGATTGTAATTTTCATTGTAACAGCAGTTTCTAACGGTGCAAATATCACGGATGGAATTGACGGATTAGCTGCAGGGACAAGTACAGTGATTCTATTGACTTTAGCATTTTTTGCTTACGTTTCCGGAAATATGATTTTCGCAGACTATCTGAATATTATGTTTCTTCCGCATATGGGCGAGACGACGATTTTTGCGCTTGCATTGGTTGGAGCGGTAATAGGATTTTTCTGGTACAACACTTATCCGGCGCAGATTTTTATGGGCGATACAGGAAGTTTAATGTTGGGAGGTGTAATAGCCGTTTTAGCAATCATTCTAAGGAAAGAATTATTAATTCCCGTTTTATGCGGCGTGTTCCTTATCGAAAATCTTTCAGTGATTCTGCAGGTAATGGTTTTCAAATACAGAAAAAGAAAATATGGGCTGGAATATGCTCAAAACAATAGATTATTCAAAATGTCTCCATTACATCACCATTATCAGAAAGAAGGGTTTCACGAGAGCAAAATCGTAAACCGAATGATAATCATAGGTGTAATGCTGGCAATTATTTGTTTAATTACTTTAAAAACTAGATAAAAACTAATAATCATAAATGAGAGTAGTAATACTTGGAGGAGGTGAAAGCGGTGTTGGTGCCGCGTATTTGGCAAAAGCCAAAGGCTTTGATGTCTTTCTTTCGGATATGGGAATTATCCGTGAGAATTACAAAAAAGAACTGGACGAACTAGGGATTGATTATGAAGACGGAATACATTCTGAAGAAAAAATTCTGAATGCCGATTGGGTCATCAAAAGCCCCGGAATTCCAAAGAAGGCAGAAATGGTTCAGAAGATTCAGGAGAAAGGAATCCGGTTATCTTCTGAGATTGAATTTGCATCGGAATTTACCAATGCAAAAATCATTGCGATTACAGGAAGTAACGGGAAAACGACGACAACGTCTTTGATTTATTACATCCTGAAAGAAGACGGTTTCAATGTCGGATTGGGTGGAAACATAGGGAAGAGCTTTGCAAAACAGGTGGCTGAAGAGAGTTTTGATTATTATGTATTGGAAGTGAGCAGCTTTCAGTTGGATGATATTCAGAATTTCAGACCCTACATTTCATTGTTGTTGAATTTGTCTAAGGACCATCTTGACCAATACAATTATAATTATGAAGAATATGCATTGGCAAAGTTCAGAATTGCTGAAAATCAGGATGCTAATAATTTTTTTATCTATAACAAAGATGACGAAATGAGCAAATCGATTCTTGAAAAATTGGATTTGAAAGTGACAAAAGTTCCATTCTCATTAGATGAAAAATTGGAAAAAGGTGCTTTCTCGATTGATGAAAATTTTGTAGTCAATATCAATGAAGGATTCACAATGAATATTGACGAACTGTCATTGGTTGGAAAACATAATGTAGCAAATAGCCTGGCAGCAAGTATCGCTGGAAAGTTATTGGAAATCAGTAATGAAAGTATCAGACATTCATTGATGACATTCCAGGCGGTTGAGCACAGATTGGAGCCAGTGGCTGAAATCAGAGGTGTAAAGTTCATCAACGACAGTA